>NZ_CBFIIK010000004.1:0-94509 GCF_965662675.1 Roseicyclus sp.
CCACGATGGGAAGATCTACCACCATGGACAAGCTGTGGGCGAAAACGTTCAGACCGCGTCAGATCTCCCGTCTTGCGCGATGGTCAAATTAACCAACAATATTGGCAGCCAGTTCTCGGGTCGGTTATGCACAGCGTCATGGACAGAATTTTCTCGCAAAACCCCGCCCTGACCCTTGCTTCGGCGTCGGAAATCCGTGGCCAACTGCTCAGTCAAGCGGGGATCAAGCATCTGCGCCGGCCTGTGCGAATCGATGAAGAGACCATTCGCGCGGCCTTGATCGACGAGGGTGCTGGCCCGCGTGACCTGGCCGATGCCCTGGCCGAGTTCAAGGCGCGCAAGGCAAATGGCACCGGTCTTACACTTGGCTGCGATCAGATCCTGGCGCTGAAATCCACGATCTACGCTAAACCTCGCGACCGCGCCGAGGCGCAGTTGCACCTTTCCCAGCTCTCCGGTCAAACGCATCATCTTTATTCCGCCGCGGTAATCTACGAGGACGGGCAGCCGGTTTGGCGCCATGTCGGCGTGGCGCGCATGACGATGCACAAGCTCCGCGATGAAGAGATTTCCACATATCTCGATCAAGCCTGGCCCGTGGTGTCCTCATCGGTCGGCGCCTATCAGGCCGAGGCACTTGGCGCGCGGTTGTTCGCGCGGATCGATGGCGACTGGTTTTCCGTTCTGGGCCTTCCCTTGCTCGAGCTTTGCTCCTATCTGCGTTTGCGAGGTTGGAGGTTCACATGATCCGTCCTGAAATCCCGCTGGCTGGTGTGATCGGTGATCCGATCGCACATTCCTTGTCTCCGCGGCTGCATGGTCATTGGCTCCAGCGCTACGGGCTCAAAGGGCATTACGTTCCCCTGCATGTGAGCCATCAAAATCTTGCCGACGTGTTGCGCGTCTTGCCCGATATGGGCTTTGTCGGCGTCAACATCACCATTCCACACAAGGAATTCGTCCTTTCGCTCGCGACACAGATCAGCGATCGCGCGGCGCTTATCGGTGCGGCCAATACGCTGACCTTCCTCGGCAATGGCCAGATACAGGCCGATAACACCGACGGCATCGGCTTTTTGTCGAATATTCGGCAAAACCTGCCGGGATGGACGGCTGCCTCCGGTCCGGCATTGGTGCTTGGCGCGGGCGGCGCGGCCAAGGCGATCGTTTCAGCCTTGATCAATGATGGCGCGCCCAAGGTGATCGTCGTTAATCGCACCAGGATGCGTGCCGATGCGCTGCGGGAACAGTTCGGCGCTCGCGTGGAGACCCAAGACTGGACCCGCATCCCGGATCTGGTCGGCGATGTCGCACTGATCGTCAACACCACTTCCCTTGGAATGGATGGGCAATCGCCCCTTTCTATTGACCTGTCGCGGCTGACCCCGCCAACGGTCGTGACTGATATCGTCTACAAGCCGCTTGAGACGGAGTTGCTGACGGCCGCACGGCAGATGGGCTGTGAAGCTGTCGATGGTCTGGGCATGCTGCTTCATCAAGCCGTGCCCGGGTTCGAGCGGTGGTTCGGATATACCCCCATGGTGGATGACGAACTCCGCGCGACGGTTCTGGCCCAATGACGTTCAAGCTGGGTTTGACCGGCTCGATCGGAATGGGAAAATCAACGACAGCCGATATGTTTCGCGCGATGGATATCCCTGTTTGGGATGCCGACGAAACGGTGCATCGTCTCTATGACATCGGCGGTGCGGCGGTCGAACCCGTGGCCGCGCTTGTGCCCGATGTCGTCGAAGCCGGCGCGATCAGCCGTCCAGCGCTCAAACACGCGATCGCGCGTGATCCCACCATTCTCGATCGGCTCGAGAAAATCGTGCATCCGCTAGTCGCGCGCGACCGGGCGACCTTCTTGGAAAACCAAGCGGCTGCGCCGCTTGTCTTGCTCGATATTCCGCTCTTATTCGAAACCGGGGCCGATGGATGGCTCGATGCTGTCTTGGTGGTCACTTCTGATCCCGAAACGCAGGCCTCAAGGGTCATGGCGCGGCCCGGCATGACCGAAGCGACATTCGCCCAAATCCGCGACCGTCAACTGCCCGACGCTGAAAAACGTGTGCGCGCCGACCATGTGATCGAGACAAAGACGCTGGAACAGACCCGCGCAGACGTGGCAAAGCTGGTTGCGACACTGACAGGCAAAGGGGCGGATGATGCGTGAGATCGTACTCGACACCGAAACCACGGGCCTCGACCCTTTCGACACACCCGCCCATCGCATCGTGGAAATCGGCGCGGTCGAGTTGTGGAACCAGGTTCCCACCGGTCAGACCTACCACCAGTATATCCATCCCGCGCGCGACATGCCGGCCGAGGCTTTCGCCGTTCATGGCATCAGTGAAGCCTTTCTGGCCGACAAGCCGCGTTTTTCGGATGTCGCCCAAGATTTTCTGGCCTTTATCGGCGATGCCCGTCTGATCATTCACAATGCCAGCTTCGATATGCGGTTTCTCAACGCCGAGCTATCATGGGTCGGTCTGCCCGCTTTGTCCGATGATCGCGCGCTTGATACGCTAATGATCGCACGGCGGCGGTTTCCCGGCTCGCCTGCGTCGCTTGACGCGCTCTGCCGCCGGTTCGGCATCGACAATTCGAACCGGACCCTGCACGGCGCCTTGCTGGATTCCGAGATCTTGGCCGAGGTTTATCTGGAATTGACCGGCGGGCGGCAGGCCGATTTCGGCTTGGGCGCCGATCAGGGGCGGGCGCAATCCAAAACCGTCGATGGCGCTTGGCGTCCCCAGCCGCGCAGGGCGCCACTTCCCCCGCGGCTGACCGAAGCCGAGCGCGCCGCCCATGCCGCGATGATCGCGGAGCTGGGGGACGGCGCGCTCTGGTCGAAACGCAGCTGATCGGTCAGGCGTCGGCCTTTTGCGGCGCGGCGCGCTGGGCCAATTGCTGGCGATAAAGCGCAAGGAAGTCGATCGTATCGAGGCCAAGCGGCGGATAGCCACCATCGCGCGTTACGTCCGACACGATCCGGCGCACGAAGGGGAACAGCATCCGCGGGCATTCGATCAACAAGAAAGGATGCATCTGCTCGGGGCTGACATTCTCGACTTTGAAGATGCCACCATATTCCAATTCGAGCAAAAAGATCGACTGCGGCGCGTCTTCGCGTGTTTTGCTTTCGATCTTCAGCTTCATGATCACATCATACTGATCGTCGGCTTCGCGCTTGCGCGCATCAAGTGCGACCTGCACCTGGATGTCGGGCTGAACCTGTGCGTTTACCGCTTTTTGCGCGGCAATATTCTCAAACGAAAGATCGCGAACGAACTGGCCGAGGATCTGCAACTTGGGCATCACCGGCTGTTCTGTGGTTCCGGCTGCGGCTTGGGGGGCGGAACCGCCATTGGTATCGGACATGTCTCTCTCCAATTTTCACATCGGCATTACGAATTCGCCAAGGGTCTAGCAGCACCGGCAAGCAGCCTCAATGCTTCGTCCACTGTGATGGCGGACCGTTGCGATCTGAGGGTGTATCGACTGTATATTGCGCGTCGATCACATCGTCGCGCGGATCAGCGGATGGGTCGTGCCGCCCGCCCATCTGCATGGTCTTGATCTCCACCCGCTTGCCGACCTCGCGCAGAACCCACGACCGCACGGCAGGCACCAATAGCAAGAAACCCACCGCATCGGTGAAAAACCCCGGCGTCAACAAAAGTGCGCCGGAGAACAAGATCATCGCCCCATGGGCAAGCGGTTCGGTCGGATCACGGAGCGTTTGAAAGCTGTCGCGCAGGCGCGACAGCACCAAGGCGCCTTGCGATTTGACCAAGGCCGTGCCCGCCACCGCCGTAAGCACGACGATCGCCAATGTCGCCCACAGCCCGATCAAGCCACCGATCTGAATGAACAGCGCGATCTCGATCAGTGGAACGAGAAGAAAGGCGAGAAAAAGCCACATGAACAGCTCTCCGAAGGGGCCAAGCGCCTTTTTGGCGCGGTCTAGAGTGATGGACTTGATACCACCCCTGACCTACATATGTGCATTGTGACCCGAAAGAGAACCCCGTCCGCCAGCAAGGAGCTTTCATGAACTCGTCCCTTTTGTCCTTGCTTGTATTGGCGGGTATCGCGGTGTTTTTGATTTTGCGTCTTCGCAGCGTGCTGGGCACGCGCGAGGGATATGAAAAACCGCCCGAGGCGGTGACGCCAGCGCGCAATGACCGCCGCCGCGATTTCGAGGTCATCGATGGCGGGCCCGATCGCGATATCATCGATCATGTTGCCGACGGCTCCGACAGCGCAAAAGCGCTGACCGCGATGAAACAGGCAGAGCCAAGTTTTGTTGTGTCCGAATTCCTTCAGGGTGCGCGTGGCGCATACGAAATGATCCTGATGGCTTTCGAGAACGGTGATGTCGACGGGCTGCGCCCCTTCCTTGCCGCCGATGTGATGGATACCTTCGAATCCGTGATCCGCGAGCGCGAAGCGCAAGGGTTGACCATTCAGGCATCCTTTATCGGCATCCGGGAATTGGCGCTCGATAGCGCGCGCTTCGACCGCGCGACCGGCGTGGGCGAGATCACGGTGCGTTTCGTCGGCGAATTGACCTCGGTCGTGCGCAATGCCGAGGGGCAGGTGGTCGAGGGTGATCCCAACGAGATCAAGCGCCAGCGCGATGTCTGGACATTTGCCCGGAACATGGGCGCCAGTGATCCCAATTGGGAGTTGGTCGCAACCGACGGATGAACGATGCGCGGTTTTGGTGCGGTTCTCGGCCTTGTTGCGGCCATCTCTACCTGGAGCGGCCCGGCCATGTCTGAAGAGACGATCGAGCTTTTGTCCTTTGCGGATCTCGATGGCTGGGACGGCGATGATCACGCGGCTGCATTGGCGACGTTCCGCAATACCTGCAACGATCTTACCGGGCCCGAATGGGGTCCGTTATGCGCGCTTTCGCAAACAACGAATGATGCGCGCCGTTTCTTCGAGCTGTTCTTTCGCCCCGTGCTGATCGGCGGCAGCGCGCCCGCGCTGTTTACCGGGTATTTCGAGCCGCAACTCGATGGCGCACGCCAGCGCACGATGCGGTTTCGCTATCCCGTTTATCGCACCCCTGACGAGGCATTGGATGGCCAATGGGTCAGCCGCCGCGACATAGAAGAGGGGCGGCTCTTGGAGGGGCGGGGGCTTGAGATTGCTTGGGTGGATGACCCGGTCGAGCTTTTCTTTTTGCAGATACAGGGATCGGGGCGGATCAGGCTGCAAGATGGCACCACGATACGCGTCGGATATGGCGGCAGGAACGGACAGCCCTATCGCTCCATCGGGCAAGAGCTGGTGCGCCGGGGCATATATGCGCCGCACCAAGTCTCGGCGCAGGTGATCCGAAATTGGGTGCGGCGCAATCCGGCTGCGGGGCGCGAACTGCTTTATCACAATCCTTCCTATATCTTCTTCCGCGAAGTCGATCTGCCCGATCCCAACCTTGGGCCGTTGGGTGCGATGAACCGTTCGATCACGCCGATGCGCTCTATTGCGGTCGATCCTGAACATACCCCCTTGGGCGCACCTGTCTGGATCGAAAAGGCCGGCGCAGATCCTATTCACCGGCTGATGGTGGCCCAAGATACCGGCGGCGCCATTCGTGGCGCGCAGCGCGCCGATATCTTCTATGGCTTCGGCGATGAGGCGGGGCTTGCCGCGGGCGAGATTCGTGATCCCGGCCGGATGGTTGTGCTGTTGCCGATCGAATTGGCCCATCAGCGCGCGCCGGACCGTTAGGCGATGTCGCGTCGGGGCAAACGCGGGCTAAGCCCCGAAGAGCGGCAGCTTTGGGAACGGGTCGCCAAGAGCGCAACGCCGCTCGACGCGCCCGCGCGCAATCTGTCGCTGCCCGAGATCGAGGCCCCGAAACCCGCCCCCGCGATGCCGCGCGAAAGGATCTCGGGCTTTCGTATCGGTGAGAAAGCGCGCCACAAGCCGCACCCGCCGCAACCCGCCGCCGACCTGCCGACCCGTTTGGCCCAAGCCCCGGTACGGATGGATCATGGCGCCTATCGCAAACTGGTGCGCGGCAAGCTCAAGCCCGATGCGCGTATCGACCTGCATGGAATGACCATTGCTCAAGCGCATCCCGCGCTGACACGCTTTGTCTTTTCGGCCTATGATCGCGGCGATCGTCTGGTCCTAGTGATCACGGGAAAAGGTAAAGAGCGCGATAGCGACACGCCCATCCCGATCAAGGTCGGCATCTTGCGACATCAAGTGCCTGTATGGTTGCACAGCCCGCCGCTGGGCGCGCTTGTTCTTGATATCCGCGAGGCACATCAGCGCCATGGCGGCGGTGGGGCCTATTACGTCTACCTCAAACGGCCACGCTGAAGGGCGCGCCCTATAGAACGTAGCGCGAAAGATCGGCGTCGCGGGTCAATTCGCCAAGATTGGCCTCGACGAAAGCGGCGTCGACCGTGATCGCCTCGCCGCCGCGATCCGGCGCGGTAAAGCTGAGTTCTTCGAAAACCCGCTCCATCACAGTATAAAGCCGCCTTGCGCCGATATTCTCGATGCTCTCATTCACCTCTGCCGCGATCCGCGCCAATGCCGCGATCCCGTCTTGGGTGAAATTCACCTCGACCGCTTCGGTCGCCATCAGCGCGGTATATTGCAAGGTCAGCGCGTTATCCGTCTCGGTCAGGATGCGCACGAAATCATGCTCGGTCAGCGGGCGCAGGTTCACACGGATGGGCAAGCGCCCTTGTAATTCCGGTAACAGGTCCGAGGGTTTGGCGATGTGAAACGCACCCGAGGCGATGAACAAGATATGGTCGGTCTTGACCGGACCATGCTTGGTCGAAACCGTCGTGCCCTCGATCAACGGCAGCAGGTCGCGCTGCACGCCTTCGCGGCTGACATCGCCGCCGCGTGCGTCTTGGCGGCTGGCGACCTTGTCGATTTCGTCGATGAAGACGATGCCGTTTTGCTCGACCGCACGCAGTGCTTCCTTGGTGACCATCTCGCTATCGAGCAGCTTGTCGGCCTCTTCCTCGATCAGCGCCTCGTAGCTGGCGGCAACCGTCATCTTGCGCTTGATCTTGCGCCCGCCAAAGGCCTTGCCGAAGATATCACCCAAATTCATCATGCCGCCGCCCATCATGGGTTGGCCGGGGATCTCGAAGCCGCCCATCGGGTTGGCGGTGTCGGTCAATTCCAGCTCGATGATGGTGCTGTCCAGCTCGCCCGCGCGCAGTTTGCGGCGGAACATGTCGCGGGTTTGATCGCGCGCGCTTTCGCCTGCAAGCGCCTCGATCACGCGCTCTTCGGCTGCGCCATGCGCCTTGGCGCGGACTTCATCGCGCATATGTTCCCGCACCATGATCTGCGCGGCATCGACCAGATCGCGGATGATCTGTTCCACATCGCGCCCGACATAGCCAACTTCGGTGTATTTCGTGGCCTCGACCTTGATGAAAGGGGCGCGAGCCAGTTTCGCGAGGCGGCGGCTGATCTCGGTCTTGCCCACACCGGTCGGCCCGATCATCAGGATGTTCTTGGGATAAACCTCGTCGCGCAAATCATCGCCCAGCTTCTTGCGGCGCCAGCGATTGCGCAGCGCGACTGCGACGGCGCGCTTGGCGTCTTTCTGGCCGATAATGAAGCGATCAAGCTCGGATACGATTTCGCGCGGGGTCAGGTCTGTCATCGAGAAATCTTCTCCACCGTCAGATTGCCGTTGGTATAGACACAGATATCGGCCGCGATCGCCATCGCACGGCGTGCGATGGTTTCAGCATCATCTGGCCCGTCGATCATCGCCCGCGCGGCGGCCAATGCGAAATTGCCGCCAGACCCGATCGCAGCGATACCGTGTTCGGGTTCCAGCACATCTCCTGCGCCGGTGATGACGTAAAGTTCGCGCCCGTCGGTGACGATCAGCATCGCCTCGAGTTTTTGCAGGTATTTGTCGGTACGCCAATCCTTGGCCAGTTCCACCGAGGCGCGCTGCAACTGGCCCGGCGTCGCCTCGAGTTTCTTCTCGAGCCGCTCAAGGAGGGTAAAGGCATCGGCGGTAGATCCGGCGAAACCGACCAAAATCGGATGGCCACCGGGTGACAAGCGGCGCACCTTGCGCGCCGTGCCCTTGATAACTGTCTGTCCAAGGCTGACCTGCCCATCGCCCGCGACGACAACTTCGTCGCCCTTGCGCACGCCGATGATCGTGGTGCCGTGCCAGCCGGGAAAATTGCTGTCTGCCATGGGGCCTCCGCTCGCGTTTCGACCTATATGGCGGGTGATGGCGCGGCCCGCAACCGGGGGTCGATCACCACCAGCTCGGCCAGCCTGGGCGGCGCGGCACGCGGACGGCGAGCATCGGCATCAGCCACGGGCCACGAAAACGGTCGAGATCAAGCGCCTCGAAGACGCCGACGGTTTCCTCGCCATTGATCCGGGTCTGCACCGCTGCGCGATTGTAAAACGGCGCATCGAGCATCGCCTTGACCTGTCGCGGCTTGTAGCCCGCATCGGCGCGGGTTTCGCGCCGCACCATCCAGCCGGGGCGGGCAAGCTTGGCCTTCGGCGGCATGGCGATGGCGCGCGGCGTGCCATCCTCGGCGAAACCGATCGCGGCGGCCAGTTCCGAGCCGTCGCGCCGCTTGGCGTCGTAGAAACACGCCGCCCCATCACGCAGCGGAAAACGCCCCCAAGTCCAATAGCTGAAATCGGCCTCCAACGCGCGGGTGCCGAAATTGGCGTCGAAATAGCCATGCCCCGTCCAATTCCAGCCGGGACGGTTCAAGCGCACTTCGATCGTGGCCTTGGGCGCGAAGGGCCGCCAGATATGCGCGCCATCGGGCGTCAGCGCCATTTCCACCTGCGTCAGCGCGGCTGGCCGGATGATCACCTCGCCGGTCACCATCTGGGCATGCGGGGTCGACATCTCGGCAATCTCGATCCGCAGGTGATCGCCCGCCCAGACCATCGCCGATGGCCCGATCTGTAGCCGGTCGCGTGACAGGCCAAGGGCGGCTTGCCCGCGATCCGTCATCGTCCAGCGCCCGCCGCGCCCATAGGTCACGACGTTCAAGCAGCAATGATCAGCGGGGTTCTTGCGCCCAGACCAGCGATACCACGGCGAGAAAACCGACCCTATGAAGCCGATGATGGAGATCGCGCGTTGCCCGTCATCGCTGATCCCGTCGACATACCACCACGCGTAGCCGTCGGGTGGGACGTCGAGATCGAAGCAAGGTCGTTCAAGATCGCCGCGGCCGCGTGCTTTCCGGAGAGGCAGGCCATCGGTATCCCTGCCCCCGGATGTGCCCCGCCCCCCGCGAGATACAGACCCTTGATCGCCGTGCGCGCTGTCGGGCGCTGAAAACTCGCCATCATCCCATGTGGGCTCAGCCCGTAAAGGGAACCGTCCGACGCTGGGAAGTCCCTGTTGAAATCCCCCGGCATGGTGAGCGCGTTGACCTGTGGGGTGGGCGAGAACCGCAGACCCATCTTTGTGAGCGTCTCGAATGTGCGTGTTCGACATGTATATGCATCCTCCGTGGTCGAGGGGTGACCGGGCGGGCCGTTGAGAATGATTTCGAAGCGTTCGGGGCCGGTCGGCACCTTGCCACCCCGATCTTGGGCGCAGACGTAAAGCGTGCCGTCATCTGGCATCCGGCCCGCGGCGAGATCGCGGAACTCCTGCCGCGGGTTGTCACAGAAAAACACGTTGTGATGGGCAAGCTCCACGCCGACGGGTTCGGCGGCAAAGCCCCAGACAAAGGCCGACAGGCTGCGTGCGGCAATCGCTTTGCGCGGCACCGCATTTGTGGGCCCCACGCCGAGATGGCCATCGACCAACGCCTTGGGGTCGCCATTGAACACCACCAGGTCGGTCGCCAGCCGCGTCCCATCCTCCAGATGCACGGCGATCACGCGGCCATCTTGCTGTTCGATGCGCAAGGCGCGGGCACCAAGGCGGAACTCCGCGCCGCGGCTCAGGGCCAAATCCTGCATCGCAAGGGCCAGCTTGTGCATGCCACCCTGAACCCGCCAGACGCCGTTGGCCTCGGATTGCCAGATCAGGCCAAGCACCGCCGGGCTGTCATAAGGTGAGCCGCCGATATAGGTCGCGTAGCGCCCGAAAAGCTGGCGCAGACGCGGATCGCTGAACTGACGGGCAAGGCTGGCGGCAAGACTTAACCCCGGCGCCATCGCCGGAATGATCTTGGGGTTTTTCAACACATGCGCCACAAGGCCCGCGAGCCGCGGGACGGGCGCTTGCATCATCGGCCCCTCGAAGCCCGCGTAAAGCCGCGCGGCGCGGTCGCAAAAACGCGCGAATTGCTTTGCAGCGGTCGCGCCCGCGAATGCCTCGATCGCGGCTTGATTGCGCGCGGCGTCATTGTGCAGGTCAAGGACGGACCCGTCGCGCCAAAAGTGCCGCGCCAAGATCGTGTCGGGGATCAAGGTCACATGGTCGGACAGCCGTGCGCCGACATCGGCAAAAAGCGTCTCGAACTCCGCCTTCAGGGTCATTACGGTCGGCCCGATATCGATCGGCCCCGCCACGCTGTCGCGGGTGCGCATCTTGCCGCCGACCGCGGGTGCGGCGTCGATCACGCTGACCGCAAGCCCCGCATGCGCAAGCCGTAGCGCTGCCGAAAGGCCGCCGATACCGGCGCCAATCACGACCGCGTGGGTGGGCCTTTCTGCCACTTTGCTCTCCACTTAAGTGTCAATTCATGTTGACAGTTTGCCGGCGTTTGTCCACCCTGATTTACACATGGGCTGTCAGACCGGGCAGATTCCCAGTGATCAGAGAGGCCGCGCATGTCGTTGAAACCCCGGATCGAAGCCGCGATTTCCAGCGCAATCCGATTGGGCCAGGCGGACAGCCCGCCACCGAAACTGGCCGCGGCCCTTGATTATGCCGTCAATCCCGGTGGCGCACGGATCAGGCCCACGATCTGCATGTCGGTATCGCTGGCCTGCGGTGATGATCAGCCTGCGATGGCCAATGCCGCTGCCACCGCGATCGAATTGATCCATTGCGCCAGCCTCGTGCATGACGACATGCCGTGTTTCGACAATGCCGACACGCGGCGTGGCAAACCTTCGGTGCATCGCGCCTATGGCGAACCCTTGGCGCTGCTTGCGGGTGATTCGCTGATCATCATGGCCTTCGAGGTGTTGACCCGCGCCGCCGAGGCCGACCCAAAGCGCGGCCTGCAACTCTTGCGGATCTTGGGCCAGACCAGCGGCATGCCGGGCGGCATCTGCGCCGGGCAAGGCTGGGAAAGCGAGGCCAAGATCGACCTTTCGGCCTATCACCGCGCCAAGACCGGGGCGCTGTTCGTGGCCGCCACCCGTATGGGCGCCGCCGCCGCTGGCCAAGATCCCGAGGCCTGGACCGAGCTTGGCGCGCGGATCGGCGAGGCGTTCCAGGTCGCCGACGATCTGCGCGATGCGCTTTACGACGAGGTGACACTGGGCAAACCCGCCCATCAAGACGAGATCAACGGTCGCCCCAACGCGGTATCGGCCTTGGGCGTGCGCGGCGCGATCCGGCGGCTTGAGGATATCTTGTCGGGCGCCATCGCCTCGATCCCATCCTGCCCGGGCGAGGCGGGTCTGGCGGCCCTCGTGCGCAAGACGGCCGAGCGGCTGACCCCGGTCTTGCCCGCCAACCAGATGATCTGATCCATGGCGGTGGCTGACCCCATGCAAGACGACCGCCCGCGGCTGCGCGACCGGCTCTATGCATGGCGCACCGCGCTGCTGCGTTCGGACGGGTTCCAGCGCTGGGCGGCGCGCACGCCGATCGCCGCGCGCGTCGCGCGCAAGGATGGCGAGGCGCTCTTCGATCTGGTCGCGGGTTTCTTGCATAGCCAGGTCTTGATGGCATTTGTCAGCCTCGATCTTGCCGATCACCTGTCTGACAGGCCGCGCAGCCTCGAGGATTTGTCGCTGCGCACCGGTGTTGCCCCCGAAAGGTTGCGCGTGCTTTGCCAAGCGGCA
This sequence comes from Roseicyclus sp., assembly GCF_965662675.1. GTDB lineage: Bacteria > Pseudomonadota > Alphaproteobacteria > Rhodobacterales > Rhodobacteraceae > Roseicyclus. The sequence continues at coordinate 11,983 of NZ_CBFIIK010000004.1, forward strand.
AGCGCGCTGGGCCTGATGCAGCGCAAGCGCGACGGGCGCTATGCCTTGGGGCGGCTGGGTGCGGCACTTCCGGGGATTCCCGGCTTGGCACAAATGATCCGCCACCACGATGTGCTGTACCGTGACATGGCCGACCCGGTGGCATTCTTCCGCGATGCGCCTGCGACGGAATTGGCGGCTTTCTGGCCCTATGTCTTTGGCTCAGGCGCGCAGATCGACCCGGACACCGCCGCGACCTATTCGCAGCTGATGGCCGATAGCCAAGCCCTTGTCGCGCAAGAAGCGCTGGCCGTGATCAAGCTGGATGGCACGACCCGGCTTTTGGATGTGGGCGGCGGGACGGGGGCCTTTCTTGCTGCCGTCGGCGCGGCCTACCCAAAGCTTGCGCTGCATTTGTTCGATCTTCCGCCGGTGATCGGCCCCGCCACACGGCGCTTTGCCGCCGCGGGTTTGGCGGAACGCGTCACCATGACGGGCGGCAGCTTTCGGACCGACACGCTGCCCGGCGGTGCCGATGCGATCAGCTTGATCCGGGTGCTTTATGATCATTCCGACGATACGCTGCGCATGCTTTTGGCGAAGGCGCATGCTGCACTTCCCTCCGGTGGGCGGCTCATCATCAGCGAGCCGATGTCGGGTGGCGCGCAGCCCAATCGGGCTGGTGACGCTTATTTCGGACTTTATTGCCTTGCGATGGGAACGGGGCGCGCACGCAGCGCCGCCGAGATTTCACAACATCTTCAGGCCGCGGGTTTCGTCGATATCGCACAACTGCCAACGGCTCGGCCGTTCATCACCTCGGTCGTACAAGCCCGCAAGGCGTAAAGAAAAACTGACAGATGTGTCTATTTGGATTGACATAAAATAGTGTCAGGATAAACTGACAGTCAAGTTGCCGCAGGTGCAGGATTCTCTTGTGCGCTTGGCTTCATGTCAGGAAAGACACTCGTGATCTCTAACGCCGTCATACTTCAAGGTCCCAAGACCCTCGGACTGGGCGCGCTTGCTCTGACCGATCCCGGTCCTGACGATCTTGTGGTGGATGTGCGCCATTCGGGTATTTCCACAGGCACCGAAAAGCTTTTTTGGTCAGGCGAGATGCCCCCCTTTCCCGGAATGGGTTATCCGCTTGTTCCCGGCTATGAGGCCGCGGGCGAGGTTGTCAGCGCCGGACCCGGCACGGGGTTCAAGGTTGGCGACATCGTCTTCGTCCCGGGTGCGAACTGCTTTGGTGAGGTCAAGGGGCTGTTCGGCGGTGCCGCAAGCCGTGTGGTCACCGCCGCCAACCGCGTCGTCCGCATCGACCCGACCCTTGGGGCCGAAGGCGCGCTTTTGGCGCTGGCCGCGACCGCACGTCATGCGCTTGCGGGTATGAATACCAAGCTGCCGGAACTGATCATCGGTCATGGCGTCTTTGGCCGCCTCCTTGCGCGGCTGACCATTGCCGCCGGTGGCCCTGCCCCGACCGTTTGGGAAATCAACCCCGACCGCCAACATGGCGCGATGGGCTATGATGTCATCCATCCCGATGCCGATGCCCGCCGCGACTATGGCTGCATCTATGACGCCTCGGGTGTGTCTTCCCTGCTCGACACAATGGTCAGCAGGCTCGCCAAGGGCGGGGAAATCGTGCTTGCCGGCTTTTACCCCGAGCCGCTGCAATTCGCCTTTCCGCCCGCATTTCTTCGAGAGGCCCGTTTCCGCATCGCTGCGGAATGGACCCGTGAAGACCTCGTCGCTACGCGTGATCTGATCGACCATGGCGCACTTAGCCTGTCGGGCCTGATCACGCATACCGCCTCTGCCAATCAAGCCGAAACTGCGTATCAGACCGCGTTCGAAGATCCGACTTGCCTGAAGATGATCCTGAACTGGATATCCGCAAGCGGCGAAGCGGTCGGACCAAAAAGGGAGAACGCCGCATGAGCCTTGATGTTCCAAACCTGCGTGATTACGACGCCAAGCTCCGCGAAGAAGCCAATGAGCCGACGCTCGAGGTGCCGCAGGGCGAGCCGACCAAGAAAACCCAGATCATCGCGATCTATGGCAAGGGCGGCATCGGCAAAAGCTTCACGCTCGCGAATCTGAGCCACATGATGGCCGAGCAGGGCAAGCGCGTACTTTTGATCGGCTGCGACCCGAAATCGGATACCACCAGCCTTTTGTTCGGCGGCAAGGCCTGCCCGACGATCATCGAAACCTCGACCCAAAAGAAACTGGCGGGCGAGGAAGTGAAGATCGGCGATGTCTGCTTCAAGCGCGGCGGCGTCTTTGCGATGGAACTGGGCGGGCCCGAGGTCGGTCGCGGTTGCGGCGGACGCGGGATCATCCACGGCTTCGAGCTGCTCGAAAAGCTCGGCTTCCATGATTGGGATTTCGACTATGTCCTGCTCGATTTCCTGGGCGACGTGGTCTGCGGTGGCTTCGGCCTGCCGATTGCGCGGGACATGGCGCAAAAGGTGATCCTCGTCGCCTCGAACGATCTTCAGTCGTTGTATGTGGCCAATAACGTTTGCTCTGCGGTGGAATACTTCCGCAAGCTTGGCGGCAATGTCGGTGTGGCGGGCCTTGTCATCAACAAGGATGACGGCTCGGGCGAGGCGCAGGCCTTTGCGGAAGCGGTCGGCATCCCGATCTTGGCCGCCATTCCGCAAAATGACGACCTGCGCAAGAAATCGGCGAACTACCAGATCGTCGGCACCGCTGAAAGCGAATGGGGCAGCCTGTTTGCCGCGCTGGGCGACAATGTCGCCGTCGCGCCGCCGATGAAGCCGATCGCGCTGAACCAAGATCAGCTTTTGCAGCTGTTCGACGGATCGGAAACAGGTGCAGGCATCACGCTTGAACCGGCGACCGATATGGATATGCGCGGCAAGAATGCGGCCCACAAGCCGTCCCTCGAAGTTATCTACGACGAGGCGTGACGCAGATGGCCGATGATTTCAGAGAGGTTCGCTATGACGACACGGCCGACGCCCCGGTGATCCGGGGTGAGGCCAATGTCGACGCCAGCGCACCCGCCACCGCGCCGCTAGGTGGCGATGGCATGGGGTGCCATGCCGGTGCCGATGAGATGGAAAAGGCCGCCCGGATGGCGGGCAAATCCGAGATCCTTGATCAATACGCCAAGGATTACCCACAAGGCCCCCATGACAAGCCGCAATCCATGTGTCCTGCCTTTGGCAGCCTGCGCGTGGGCCTGCGCATGCGGCGCACCGCGACGGTTCTGTCGGGGTCTGCCTGCTGCGTCTATGGTCTGACCTTCGTGAGCCATTTCTATGGCGCGCGCCGCTCGGTCGGCTATGTGCCTTTCAATTCCGAGACACTCGTTACGGGCAAACTGTTCGAGGACATCCGCGAAGCCGTGCATGATATGGCCGATCCCGCGCGTTACGACGCGATCGTGGTCACCAATCTTTGCGTGCCGACCGCATCGGGTGTGCCGCTTCGGCTGTTGCCCAACGAGATCAACGGAGTCCGGATCGTCGGTATCGACGTACCCGGCTTTGGCATCCCTACCCATGCAGAGGCGAAAGACGTCCTTGCGGGTGCGATGCTCAACTATGCCCGACGGGAAGTGGAGGCCGGCCCAGTTCAAGCCCCCGTTTCGGGTAAATCAGACCGTCCGACAGTGACCCTGTTGGGCGAAATGTTCCCTGCAGACCCATTGGGTATTGGAGGGATGCTCGCGCCACTCGGTCTGGCGGCAGGTCCGGTCGTTCCCTGTCGTGAGTGGCGCGAGCTCTATTCTGCTTTGGATAGCCAAGTCGTGGCGGCGATCCACCCGTTCTATACTGCCGCGATCCGTGAATTCGAGGCGGCGGGTCGTACCATCGTGGGGTCCGCCCCGGTTGGCCATGATGGCACGGCCGATTGGCTGGCCGCCATCGGTGCCGCCTATGGTGTCGCGCCCGACAAGATCGCAAGCGCGCAAAACGCGTTTCTGCCCGCCATCAAGGCGGGGCTGGCGGCCAATCCCATCAAGGGGACCATCACGCTTTCGGGCTATGAGGGCTCGGAGCTTTTGGTCGCGCGGCTGTTGATCGAAAGCGGCGCGGATGTGCCATATGTCGGCAGTGCTTGCCCCAAAACGAAATGGTCGGCCCCCGATATCGCATGGCTTGAGGCGCGCGGCGTCAAGATCAAGTTCCGCGCATCCCTTGAGGATGATTGCGCCGCGATGGAGGCGATCAAGCCTGACCTCGCCATCGGCACCACCCCCGTGGTGCAGAAGGGCAAGGAGCTGGGCATTCCGTCGCTTTACTTCACCAACCTGATTTCCGCCCGCCCCTTGATGGGCCCGGCTGGCGCGGGCTCGCTTGGCCAAGTGGTCAACGCCGCCATGGCCAACAAGGGCCGCATGGATCACATGCGGGAATTCTTCGAGGGCGTGGGTGAAGGCGACACCGCCGGCATCTGGGAGGGCGCGCCGAACCTGCGCCCCGATTTCCGTGCGGCGCATCAGAAGAAACTCGACAAGGCCGCCCGCGCGGCCAAGGCCGAGGAGATGATCTGATGCTGATCCAGGATCATGATCGCGCTGGCGGCTATTGGGGCTCGGTCTATGCCTTTACGGCGGTAAAAGGGCTTCAGGTCATTATCGACGGGCCGGTGGGATGCGAGAACCTGCCGGTGACGAGCGTTTTGCATTACACCGACGGCTTGCCGCCGCATGAATTGCCCATCGTCACCACGGGTCTGGGCGAGGAAGAACTGGGCCGCGACGGGACCGAAGGCGCGATGAAGCGCGCTTGGGGCGTGCTTGATCCGGCGCTTCCGTCTGTCGTCGTCACCGGCTCCATCGCCGAGATGATCGGTGGCGGCGTGACGCCGATGGGCACCAATATCCAGCGTTTCTTGCCGCGCACCATCGACGAGGATCAATGGGAATCGGCCGACCGCGCCATGACCTGGATCTTTACCGAGTTCGGCATGACCAAGGGGCGCATGCCGCCGGAAAAGCCGCGCGAAGAGGGTGCGGCGCCGCGCGTCAATATCCTCGGGCCGATGTATGGCACCTTCAACATGCCATCGGATCTGCACGAGATACGGCGGCTGGTCGAAGGGATCGGGGCCGATGTCAATATGGTCATGCCCTTGGGCAGCCATCTGGCCGAGATGCGCAACCTTGTGAATGCGGATGTGAACATCTGCATGTATCGCGAATTTGGCCGCGGGCTTTGCGAGGTTCTGGGCAAGCCCTATCTGCAAGCGCCCATCGGGGTGGAGAGCACCACGAAATTCCTGCGCAAGCTGGGCGAATTGCTGGGTCTTGACCCCGAGCCCTTCATCGCGCGCGAAAAGCATTCGACGATCAAGCCGGTTTGGGATCTGTGGCGCTCGGTGACGCAGGATTTCTTTGCTACGGCCAGTTTCGGCATCGTCGCGAACGAGACCTACGCCCGCGGTGTGCGGCAGTTCCTCGAGACCGATCTTGGCCTGCCTTGTGCTTTCGCGGTTGCCCGTGTCGCTGGGCGCAAGACCGACAATGACCAAGTGCGCGCGCTGGTGGCCCAAAAACGGCCGCTGATCTTGATGGGCTCGATCAACGAAAAGATGTATCTGGCCGAGATGGCGGCCGGTCATGGACCCAAGCCCGCCTTTATTCCAGCGAGCTTCCCCGGTGCCGCCATCCGGCGCGCCACGGGCACGCCCTTCATGGGCTATGCCGGCGCAACCTACATGTTGCAGGAGGTCTGCAACGGGCTGTTCGACGCGCTGTTCCATATCCTGCCCTTGGGCAGCCAGATGGACAGCACCGAGGCCACGCCCACCACGCTGCGCCGCGATTTCCCATGGGATGTGGACGCGCAAGCGTTGCTTGACCGGATCGTGGCCGAGCACCCGATTTTGACCCGCATTTCCGCCGCCAAGACCTTGCGCGACGCTGCCGAGAAGACGGCGCTCGCCAATGGGGCGGAACGGGTGATGAAGGATACCGTCCGCGCGCTGGCGCCGGCGGGGTTTGATTTCAACGAGGGAGAGGAAAGATGACGGACTTCACCTCCGACCATCAGGTCGCGCGGCACAAGACGCCAAAGGCCGAATTCATGGTCTATTTCGGAATTATTTTCGTGGCGACGCTGCCACTGGCGACCCTGACCTGGGCGCTGGCGGCGGTCCGCACGGGCAGCCTTACCGAGAAAGGCCCCATCAAGCGGGCCTGGAGCCAGGCACGCATCATCACACCGATGATCTTTTCGGCGTGATACGGCCCTGACCTGCCCATTCGTGCCTGTCGTCAGACCACAGGCGGGCGGCCAAAGCCAACACGAGACACTCGGCGTGACGACCGGAGCCGATACTGAATTCACCCAATTCCGCGCAAGTGGGCTGGGGTGGATGGCCGACAGGGCAATGAGGCCTTGTCGGGGCCCGGCCGCGGGGTTCGCGGCATCGGTCTAACGTTCCGGAGGAAAGTTAATGGCTGATAATTCCGACCTGTCCTTCACGGGTCTTACCGACGAGCAGGCGCAAGAGCTGCACGCGGTGTACATGAGCGGGCTCTGGCTGTTTGCGGCCGTCGCCTTGGTTGCTCATCTCGCCACGTACATCTGGGCGCCCTGGTTCTGAGGAAGGAGCAACAACATGGCTAAGTTCTACAAGATCTGGCTTATTTTCGACCCCCGCCGCGTGTTCGTGGCGCAGGGCGTGTTCCTGTTCCTTCTCGCGGCGATGATCCACCTGGTGGTTCTTTCGTCCGGTCTGAACTGGTTCGAGTCCGCTGCTGCAACCGCAGGGTTCGGCGGCTGAACCGACCCCGCGCCAGTCGATGGCGCGGAGACCTTTGCTGCGGGCGGGCCCATTCCGGTTCGCCCGCAGCGATCCGAACGATTTTATTGACGGCTGACCGGCACTGCCCGTTGACGCCGCCGAACGCGGAGACAGACGCATGGCTTTGCTAAGCTTCGAGAAAAAGTATCGCGTCCGCGGAGGGACGCTGATTGGCGGCGATCTGTTCGACTTCTGGGTTGGGCCCTTCTACGTGGGCTTTTTCGGGGTCACGACAGCCTTTTTCGCCTTGTTGGGCACGATCTTGATCTTCTGGGGAGCTGCCATGGATGGCAACTTCAACCCGTGGACGATCAACATCGCGCCCCCTGACCTGAGCTACGGGCTTGGGTTTGCACCGCTCATGGAGGGCGGTCTTTGGCAGATCATCACCTTCTGCGCGATCGGGGCCTTTGTGTCCTGGGCGCTGCGCGAGGTCGAGATCAGCCGAAAGCTCGGCATGGGATATCATGTTCCCATCGCTTTCGGCTTTGCGATTTTCGCCTATGTGACGCTGGTTGTATTCCGCCCGCTCTTGATGGGCGCTTGGGGGCATGCTTTCCCCTACGGTATTTTCAGCCACCTCGATTGGGTGTCGAATGTCGGCTACGCCTATCTGCACTTCCACTATAACCCTGCGCATATGATAGCGGTCTCGTTCTTCTTCGCGACGACCTTCGCGCTTGCGCTGCATGGTGGTTTGATCTTGTCGGCGGCGAACCCCGAAAAGGGCGAGCAAGCCAAGACGCCGGATCATGAAGACACGTTTTTCCGGGATTTCATCGGCTATTCGATCGGCACCTTGGGCATCCACCGTGTGGGTCTGTTGTTGGCGTTGAATGCAGGTTTCTGGAGTGCCGTCTGTATCATCATCTCTGGCCCGGTCTGGACCTCCGGCTGGCCCGAATGGTGGAATTGGTGGCTCGATCTGCCGATCTGGCCCGATGCAGGCCCGGTGCATACGTCCACTTTCCTTGAGACTTACGGCACCAACGCGCCCGTCGTCGCAGGAGGGACCAACTAATGGCCTACTTCGAATATCAAAACATCTTCACTCAGGTGCAGGTGCGTGGCGAGCCCGAGATGGGCATGGCCATGGAAGACAATATCCAAGGTGGTGACCGCACCCGTACGGCGACATTCTCGAACCTCGCCGGGTGGTTGGGTAACGCACAGATCGGCCCGATCTATCTGGGCTGGGCTGGCGTCATCAGCCTTGCGACTGGCCTGTTGTGGTTCAACATCGTTGGCCTGAACATGCTGGCGCAGGTCGATTGGTCGCTGACGCAATTCGTCCGGCAGCTGTTTTGGCTGGCGCTCGAACCGCCAGGGCCGGAGCATGGGTTGTCGATGCCGCCGCTCAACGATGGCGGTTGGTACATCATCTCGAGCTTCTTCTTGCTGGTCTCGGTGATGGCGTGGTGGCTGCGGACCTATCTCTTGGCGGCACAGCACAAGATGGGCAAACATATCGCTTGGGCCTTCTTGGCGGCGATCTGGCTGTTCCTTGTCTTGGGCCTGTTCCGTCCCGTCTTGATGGGATCATGGAGCGAGGCGGTGCCTTACGGCATCTTCCCGCACCTCGATTGGACCACAGCGTTTTCGATCCGCTACGGGAACCTCTACTACAACCCGTTCCACGCGCTTTCGATCGTGTTCCTTTATGGTTCGGTCCTGCTCTTCGCGATGCATGGCGCGACCATTCTGGCGGTTTCGCGTTATGGCGGCGACCGCGAGTTGGAACAGATCTATGACCGCGGCACGGCATCGGAACGCGCTGGCCTGTTCTGGCGTTGGACCATGGGCTTCAACGCCACGATGGAAGGTATCCATCGCTGGGCGTGGTGGTTCGCGGTGCTGACCCCCATCACCGGCGGGATCGGTATCTTGCTGACAGGCACAGTCGTGGACAACTGGTTCATCTGGGCCATCGAACACAACTTCGCACCCGAATATCTGGGCGCTTATGGCTACGAGGCCTATGGCACCTATCAAGATTTTGGTGGCGTCCCGGCGGGAGGTAACTGAGCCATGTTTCCCAAGTGGTTTGACAATTGGAGCAAGGACAACCCGACCAACATCTTCGGCCCCGCCATTGCGGTCGGTGTCGCGGGATCGGCGGTGTTCGTGGCGGCGATGATTGTTGGCTTCGGCCAGCCCTTCCCGACCGAAAGCCAACAGACAGGCCCACGCGGCACCGGCATGCATGTGCAGGAGTTCGTGAGCGATCTGGCGGTCTATCCTGATGTTGAGGGCTTCTTTACCTCGGAACCGATCCTTCCCGCCGAGGGTGCGGCAGTGATGGGCAGCGCCGATGGCGTTCCCCCCGCGCTGGCGAACCTGACGCCGGAGAACTACGATCGACTGGTCACCGCGATGCGGGATTGGACGGGCATCCCCGATCTGCTTGAGCCGGGTAACGACAGTTACCAGACCCAAGTCGCCTATTCGATGATCGAGATGACTCAGAACATCAACCAGAACTGGATCGGCCATGTTCAGGCCAATGCCGAGGTGGGGGTGACTTGCTATACCTGTCACCGCGGTCAGGCCGTGCCGAACAACGTCTGGTTCAAGGTCAGCCCGGTCAATGCCAATGTGGCGGGATGGTCGGCTAACCAGAACCGGGTCACGATGGTGAGCAATTTCACCTCGCTGCCCTCGGATTACCTCGAGACCTATCTGCTTGCGGATGAAAGCGGGAATTATGCCCAGATCGCCGTGCATGATCTGGAAAGCCGCGTGCAGCAGCAACCGGGTGATCCGCTGATCCAACAGGCCGAGCGCACCTATGCCTTCATGAATTACTTCGCGAATTCATTGGGTGTGAACTGTGTGTTCTGCCACAACAGCCGCGCCTTCTATGATCCCGGCCAAGTGACCCCGCAATGGGCCACGGCAAGCCTTGGCATCGCGATGGTTCAGGAAACGCTCGAGCTTTATATCTTGCCCTTGCAAGATGTGCTGCCCGCCGAGCGTCTGGGCCCGGTCTATGCCGATGTTCCCAAGCTCGCCTGCCGCACCTGCCATCAAGGCGAGCAGCAGCCGCTTAATGGGTTGAACGTGATCCGAAACTGGCCCGAGCTTGCCGTCCTTGACGGTGCGCCGGACTACGCGGCCTTCGAGTAGGGTCATGCGGGCCGCGGCCCATATCGCATGCGACCGGGGGCGGGCAGCCTCGCCCCCGGTCACGCTTGACCCTTACGTCCCTTCGTGAGGTGCCTTTAGCCGCGGGCGGGTCAGACCCTGTCCGCGGTTTTTCCGTCTCTCCACCGCCGGTTCGGGAGGACCAGCAAAATGACCGACAGACCCCATACCCCCGTTCTTGATCGTGTGACTTATCCCGCCGATCTGCGGCGATTGACCGATCATGAGCTGAAACAATGCGCCGATGAACTGCGCGCCGAGACGATCTCGGCGGTGTCGGAAACCGGCGGGCATCTGGGATCTTCGCTGGGTGTGGTGGAGCTGACCGTCGCAATCCACGCGGTCTTCAACACGCCCTATGACAAACTCGTTTGGGATGTGGGCCACCAGTGCTACCCGCACAAGATCGTCACGGGCCGCCGCGACCGCATCCGCACGCTGCGCCAGAAGGATGGGCTGTCGGGCTTCACCAAGCGGTCGGAATCCGATTACGACCCTTTCGGTGCGGCGCATTCTTCTACAAGTATTTCCGCAGCGCTGGGTTTCGCCATGGCGCGCGAGATGGGGCAGGCGACGGGCGATGCGATCGCCGTGATCGGCGACGGCTCGATCAGCGCGGGCATGGCCTATGAGGCGCTGAACAATGCCGGCCATATCGGCCGCCGTCTGTTCGTGATCCTCAACGACAACGACATGTCCATTGCGCCGCCGACGGGGGCGATGTCGAGCTATCTGGCGGGACTGGCCAAGAACTCGCCCTTGGCCGCACTCAAGGACATCGCTGATGGCGTCGCAGCGCATTTGCCCGAACCACTGCGCCAAGGCGCGGAACGCGCCCGTGAACTGGTGACCGGCCACCAGAAATCCGCGACGCTATTCGAACACTTGGGCTTTACCTATATCGGCCCGGTCGATGGGCATGACATGAGCCAGCTTTTGAACGTGCTGCGCAGCGCCAAGGCGCGGGCGACAGGCCCCGTTTTGATCCATGCCGTTACCGTCAAGGGCAAGGGCTATGCCCCTGCCGAACTGTCGGATGATTGCTATCACGGCGTGAACAAGTTCGATGTCGCGACCGGGGTGCAGAAGAAATCAACGCCCAATGCGCCGGCCTATACCAATGTCTTCGGTGAATGCCTCAAGCGGCACGCCGAGACCGACAGCCGGATCGTGGGCATCACCGCTGCCATGCCGGGGGGCACGGGATTGAATATCCTGCAAAAGGCGATGCCCGGCCGTGTCTTCGATGTGGGGATCGCCGAGCAACACGCTGTGACCTTTGCCGCCGGGATGGCGGCGGGGGGGATGCGGCCCTTCTGCGCGATTTACTCCAGCTTCTTGCAGCGCGGCTATGATCAGGTCGTCCATGATGTGGCCCTGCAAAACCTGCCCGTTCGCTTCATGATCGACCGCGCGGGCCTTGTTGGGGCCGATGGGCCGACCCATGCGGGCGCTTTCGATATCGGGTTTCTGGCCGCGCTGCCCAACATGACCGTCATGGCCTGCGCCGATGAGGCCGAGATGGTGCATATGATGGCCACCGCCGCTGCCCATGACAGCGGACCCATCGCACTGCGCTATCCGCGGGGCGAAGGCACCGGCGTGCCGATGCCCCAGACGGGTGAGGTTCTGGACATCGGCCGTGGCCGTATCTTGCAACAAGGGCGCGATGTCGCGATCCTGAGTTTCGGTGCGCATCTGGCCGAAGCAACCGATGCCGCGCGCGCGCTCGAGGCGCGGGGGCTGAGCGTCACCATCGCGGATGCGCGTTTCGCAAAGCCGCTCGACACCGGGCTGGTGGATCAGCTGGTGGCGGGGCATGGTGCGCTGATCACGGTCGAACAGGGCGCGATGCTGGGCTTTGGTGCAATCGTCTTGCACCATTTGGCGGCCACGGGCCAACTTGATGGCGGCGTGGCGATCCGCACCCTGTGCTTGCCCGACCGGTTCATCGATCAAGCGGGGCCTGCGGAGATGTATGCCGATGCGGGGCTGACGGCCGACGATATCGCCAATGCGGCATTGGATGCTTTGGGCGTTGCCACATTAAGCGGAAAAGCCCGCGCCTGAGGGTGCGGGCCTGCGTCAGGATCAGGGGCGCTGTTGGCGCCCTTTTTCATGCGGTTTGAAAGATGACGCTGACATGGTCGCGCAGGTAGATCTGCAGCCATGGGGTAAAACCCGCGGGCTTTGTGGCCACTTCTTCTATAAGATTTGGCAGAGGCGTCCAGATCGTATCCATCACCTCGTCCGGGTTGGGGACGGGTTCATGCCCCTCGGCCAAGTCGCCCACGAAGATATCGACGACCTCATGCTCGATCAGCCCGCCGCCGACATCGGCGCGATATTCGACCGTATCGCGAAAGCGCAGCGTGACATCCTCCAGCCCTAGCTCTTGGTTCAAGCGACGCGTGGCGCAATCAAGCGACGCCTCGTCCCAATGGGGATGGGTGCAGCAGGTATTCGCCCATAGCCCCGGCGTGTGATACTTGCCCATCGCCCGGCGTTGCAGCAGCACCTTGTCGCCGCGCATCAAGAAGACGGAAATCGCCTTGTGCCGGAGGCCCTTGATATGCGCCTCGAGCTTTTCTACCGGGGTCAATGTGCCGTTCACCCAGGCCGGGATCATCTCGGTCATATGTGCGTGGGGGAAACCAGCCCCGTCAGATGCGCAAGGTTCTTGATCCCGATCTTGAGATGGGCAAGGGGGCGCGCCTTGACCAGTTCCTTGTTCATATAGGCCTCGAACGTCAGGCGTTGGACATCGACATCATGGCAAAGCGAAACGAAACGCTCGCGCCGTTCATCGGATTTGTAATAGGCATCTTGCATCGCGCCCAAAACCTTGAAGACGGATTTATGCTCGCGCATGAACAGCTTCCGCGCAAGTTTCAGATCCTTGATCATCCCGGTCTGTAGCTTGGTGGCCGCAGCGATCGCTGCATAGCGGCCGCCGATCATGGCGTAAAAGATCCCCTCGCCCGAAGAGGGCGCGACGACACCCGCCGCATCGCCCGCAAGCACCACATCGCGGCCATTGTCCCATTCATCCAAAGGCCGCAGCGGGATCGGCGCGCCCTCTTTCCGGATGGTCTTGCAATCGGCCAGGCCGCTTGCCTCGCGCAGATCGGCGGTGGCCTTCTTCAGATCCACCTCGCGCAGGAAGCTGCCCATGCCGATGGAGGCCGACTTACCATGCGGGAAAACCCAGCCGTAGAAATCGGGGCTGATCCGGCCGTCATAGATCACGTCGCATCGGTCGGGGTGGTAGTCGCCGCGCGGCCCGGGGGCCTCGACGATCTCGTGATAGGCGATCACATAGGGGATCTTGTCGCCATCCTTGATCTCGGTCCGCGCCACGTTCGAACGTGCGCCATCGGCGCCGATCACCAGCTTGGTGGTCAGCATGCGCTCCTCACCGCTCTCCTTGTCGCGGTAATGGACATGGGTGCCCGCCGCATCGCGGGTGATCTTGGTATAGGTTCCGGTCAGCCGCTCGGCCCCGGCATAGGCGGCGCGGGCGCGCAGGAATTCGTCGAAATGCTCACGATCCACCATGCCGACGAAACCGTTCTCGATCGGGATATCGACGCGCCGCCCCGTGGGCGAGATCATGCGCGCGGTGGTGATCTTGGCGACCAGCTGTTCATCGGGGATCTGAAAATCGCGGATCAGCCGCGGCGGGATTGCCCCACCGCAGGGCTTGATCCGTCCTGCCCGGTCGATCAGCGCCACCTTGTGGCCGGAGCGCGCCAGATCTTCGGCGGCGGTGGCACCCGATGGGCCACCGCCCACGACAACGACATCGTATTTCATGGTCATTCTCCCGGAACCGCCGCGCGATTCTGCGCGGATATGGATATGCCGCCCTCCATCACGCGCAGCGCCATGAGTGCTGCGGCGAGATAAAGAAGCGCTTCGAATGTGAAAACGGCCCCAAAGGCCGAAGCATCATCGGTGACAAGCCGCGCCAGATCGGCAAGACCGGCACCGACCAGACCGCCAAAGCCCGCGGCGATCGCCTGCGCCGCACCCCAAAGACCCATCCGGGTCCCTTCGCGGGCATTGCGACCTTCACCCGCCAGCGCCATCATCGATCCGATGGCCGCGACGGCGAACATGCCGTTGAAAAATCCAAGCCCGATCACGGCCGGCAACAAGGGCGCGCCCGGGCCTATCTGGCCCAAGGCGGAAATGCCCAAAAGTGCTGCCGCCGATCCGATGCAGCCGATCACCACCCAAGCCCTGAGCGTCAACAGTCGTAGCGCCGTGCCCGCAACACCGACCACCACCATGCCAAGGAACACGCCGCCATTCTGGGCGCCAGAAAGCGTGGTCGATTGGCCGGGGGTAAAGCCGAATACAAGGCCGGCATAGGGCTCAAGGATCAATTCCTGCATGAAATAGGCGGTCATGCTGAGGAAGACGAAAAGGGTGAACATGCGCGCCTTGGGCTCGGCCCAGACCTCGCGCAGACCCTCCAGAAAGGGGGCGCTTTCAGCCTCGGGCTGGGCGGTGACGCGGGCCTCGATCCCGCGCACTGCGATGCAGGTGAGCACGAAGGCCCCAAGGGTGACGACGCCCACCACCTCCATCAGACGCAGGGGCGTGTAGGGGTCAAGGAACTGGCCCGAGACACCCGCCGTCATGGCGATTCCGAAGATCATCATCAGCCATGTGATCGTCGCCGCCGCCGGCCTGCGGCGCGGTGCGGTCGATGTCGCAAGCAGCGCCAATAGCGAAGTGCCCGATGCGCCGACCCCAAGGCCGATCGCCGCATAGGCAAGGATCGAGACGATCAGGCCCAATGCCGCCTGCGTTTCCATCACGATGACGCCGTAAGCTGCCGATAGCCCGCCCAACGCCAGAATCGCCATGCCACCGATGATCCAGCGCGTGCGCCGACCACCGGTATCGGATTTGTAGCCCCATTGGGGCCGCGTGATCTGGATGCCGTAATGCAGCGCCACCAAAGCGCCGGGCAAAACTGCGGGAAGGGCCAGTTCCACGACCATCAGCCGGTTCAGGGTCGAGGTTATCAATACCACGATGGCCCCAAGCGCCATTTGCACAAGACCAAGGCGCATGATCTGAAGCCACGAAAGCGTCATGGCCAAGCCTCCAGCGTGCGCACGGCAAATGCCGTCACCATCATGCCCGCGACGTAAAGCGTGACGCCCACGCCGTTATACCAAGGCGCGCGGCCCTTGGGGTCGCGCAAAAGCACCTGCATCGCATAGGCTTGCGCGATCAGCGAAACGGCAATGGCCATTCCGTGAAGCGGGCGATCCCAGACGAAGAAAAGCAGCGCGAAGACGATCACCTGCGGCACCGCCATGACGATGCAAGCCAGTTTCGCCGCGCGTTCGGGGCCAAGCGTCACGGGCAGGGAATTCACGCCCATCTGGCGGTCGCCCTCAAGCGCCTTGAAATCGTTGAGCGTCATGATCCCATGCGCGCCGATGCCGTAAAGCAAGGCGACGATGATCACCGGCCAGCTTGGCGCGCCCATCGACAAAACGGCCGCCCCGGTGAACCAAGGCAGCGTTTCGTAGGACAGCCCCACCAGCCCCGGCCCCCACCAGCCCGACCGCTTCAGCCGGACGGGTTCCGCTGAATAGGCCCAAGCCGCTGCGATGGCGAGCAGTGTGGCGGCAAAGCCCCAAGGTCCGAGCGCCAGCCCGATAAACGCCGCCGCGGCAGACATGATCAGCGCGATCCACAAGCCCCAGCGCCCCGGAATGCGCCCCGAGGGGATCGGGCGGTGAGGCTCGTTGATCGCATCGACATGGCGGTCGCACCAGTCATTCGCCGCCTGGCTCATCCCGCAGACGATGGGGCCGGCCAGGATGACCCCAAGGATCACCGCCAGCCAATGCCCCGATGGCGCAACCCCGGCCGAGACCGCACCGCACAGATAGGCCCACATCGGCGGAAACCATGTGATGGGTTTCAGCAATGTCAGCACCGCCCGGGTTTCGGGCAGGCGGCGGTCAACAGAGGCAGGGGTGAGGTCGGTCGTTACACTCATGAGTGTAAACATAACCTGACAGTTTACGAGTCGGCAAGTGTAAACAGGTCTTTACGCATGCCAAAACCCCGGCGCGCGGGCGAATAGAGATTGGCGCTCAGGAGAAGTATTTCAGCTATCGGTGCTGCGGTCAGAGCGGCTCAACAAGCCGTATTTGCGCAGCTTGACGTAAAGCGATTGCCGCGAGAGGCCCAGCATCTCGGCGGCGGCCACACGGTTGTTGTCGGTCAACTCGACCGCCGTTTCGATACACATCTTCTCGACGACATCGGTGGTGGCTGCCACGATATCCTTGAGGGGTGCAGACCCCACCAAATCCATCACATTGCGCATCGCGTCGTCGGACATCGTGCCGGGGCCCGGCATGACCGCTGCGCTTGGCTCGCGCACAACTTCCATCCGCGAAGTGTCGCGGATAACGAAAGCGAACCCTGTCGCGCCAGCGGCACTCAGATGCGTCGCCGACATTTCGACCGAAAGCTGAGAGCCGTAAGCACCTTCGAGCCGTGTCGCGTACATCCGCATCTTGCCGGAACGCGCGGCATTGTCGGTCAAGACCTTCAGATCGACGCTGGCGCGTGCAAGAAACTCCGCCAAGGAGCGCCCGCGCACATCGGCAAGCGAGCCTGCATCGGTCAGGTTCAAAAACGCATCATTGGCGGAACGGATCGTACCATGGGCATCTGTGATGACGATGGCATCGGGGCCTTCGCGGTAAAGCTGCGCCAAGGTATTCGACAACTCGACCGCAACGGTTTCATGCGACTTGGCCGACTCGATCCGGCACAGCAGCGATTTGTCACCCGCCGCGCGGAAGACGATCGGATGCAGCGAGACATCGATCTTGCCGCGCCGCGTGGTCGCGGTGATCGGGCCACCCGTTCCGTCGCCGGATGCTACAACCAGCCCTTCGATGAACTCGCCGCGGCGGCGACCGTCGAATTCCTGGGTGAATGCGCTGCCGGTCAGCGTGTCGATCTCGGCGCCGAGCATCTGCGCAGCGGCGGAGTTCAGATCGACGATCCGCCCCGAGGCGACATCGACCAAAACCATCGCATCACGCACCGCCTCCATGATCACGCGGTAGCGTGTTTCATAGTCGCGATGCGTCTCGTAATCTTTTTCCAGCGCAAGCTGTGCCTTGACCAGCCTGTGCTGCAATTCCGCGATGGGGCGCAGGTCGCGGCCCAGCATCAGGATAATATCGGGATTACTGGTCTTGTGCACCGTGTAGCGGATCGGGAATTCCCAATTCGCATTGTCGAAATGGTTCACCTCGATCGCATCGACGGCGGTTTTCTTGCCATCGCGATGCGCCTCAAGCTGCGCTTCGAGTTTGGACAGGCTGTCCTCGGCCATGAACTCGCGGATGTCGCGGTCTTTCCAGTGGTCAAGCCGTCCAAGTGTCGGGTTGAGAGGGTTGACGATGACCGATTTGACGGTCCCCTCGGTGTCGAGGACCAAGGCAAGGTCAGCCGCCGTCGTGACGATCTCATTGAACTGCTCCGGCCCGATGGTCGGTGCCGACGGCTGATCCCAGAAATCCGATCCGCGCGTGTTCATACGATCCATATCCCTAACGCCGATCCATCGATAGGTCGGCCATGCCTTCCAATTCTTGCGACGGCGCATCAGGCACCAGCGCATTCAACCCACATCGCCGCAGTACAGAGACGGCATCGCGCGCGGTATGATCCGCACCACTGAGCGCAAGCACATCATACCCTTTGTCGAGGATAGATCCCCCGATCACGATCGGGGTGACGCGCGTCACGGTAAGGCGAATTATGTCCACCAATTCTTTTGCCGATGCAAGTGTTCTGCGCCCAGATACGGTCAAACCGACCATGCGATAGCGCTTGCGACGCAGCATTTCTTGGATCTGGCGCGGATGGCTGTCGACCGCGACATCGACCCGATAGCCACGGCGCCTGAGCTGATCGGCCAAGACGAAGGCGCCGAGTGTATGATGCTCGCCGCGCGGAATGACCAGCAAGATCATCGGCGCATCGACATGGGCCGCATTGCGCCCCGCATCATGCCAGCCCAAGCCGCGCACCGTTTCTTGCAGCCGCGCCGCACCGATCGTCACATCGGCAAAGCTGATCTCATCAGCGAACCAACGCTCGCCCATCTGCTGCGCGACGGCGGGCACGATATGATCGATGATCTCGGTCGCCCTGATGCCATCTTGGCGCAAGCGCATCAGCATCTCGTGGCGGCGCTCTTCCTCGGGAGAGATGAAGGCATCGCAAAGCTGCGCCAGCCGCAGTTTCAACCCATCCGAACGACCCGGCCTGTCGGCGGCAAGAACGGCGATTGCGCGCTGGGCGAGGCGCGCAATTTCGGCGGCTTCGATGGCCTGTCGGCCCGCCGCTTTGCTGTGCCGTTCGTCATTCATCTGATTTCACCGATTGCGCCACCGCCCAAATCTTTTCGTCAGCATCGACGTCGGTCGGGGGCAAGTTGGCCTTGGTCTAGTGTCGCGCATTCATCCTATTCTGTCAAAGTAAATTGACACGCACCAGCTTTCAAGGCGCAAGCCCGCCGAGCAGGGTGAATCTTTTCTCAGAAAATCCCCGTTTTTCTTACCTTTTTCAGCTTCTCCCGCGGGGTAAATGCGTCGCCACGTCAGACAGTTAATGTGTAAGTTTTAATTGACACTCTACCCCGCCGGAGGCTAACTTTTCCATATCGTCCAAAGGAATCGAACATCGAATGCCGACCGAAACACTGACATCGGTACCGTCACGCCAGCTTTACACCTCAGAGGAACGGGCCCGGCGAGACAGCACGGTTTGGACGACCGTGCAGGGTGTTCTGGCGCCGCTGCAATTCGTGGTTTTTCTTGTTTCCTTGGGCTTGGTGCTGCGTTTCATGATGACGGGCGCGGGTTATGAGGCGGCGACGTTTTCGATCATCGCAAAGACGATCGTGCTTCTGACGATCATGGTCACAGGCGCGATCTGGGAGAAGGTGGTCTTTGGCCAATACCTCTTTGCCGAGGCCTTCTTCTGGGAGGATGTGGTCAGCTTCCTCGTGATCGCGCTGCATCTTGGCTATGTCTGGGCGCTGATCGCGGGTTGGTCGCATGCCGACCAGATGTGGATCGCGCTTGCGGCCTACACCGCCTATGTCGTCAACGCCGCCCAGTTCATCTGGAAGCTGCGCATGGCGCGGCTGGATGCGGGGGCGCGCGCATGAACCGCCCAGCCAATATCCCCGCCGCCACCTGTCGCGATGCGCCCATCCTGAAAGAGCGTGGCCAGCGCGAGGTGTTTTGCGGACTGACCGGCATCATCTGGCTGCACCGCAAGATGCAAGATGCCTTCTTCCTCGTCGTCGGCTCGCGCACCTGCGCGCATCTGCTGCAATCGGCCGCCGGTGTGATGATCTTCGCCGAACCCCGCTTCGGCACCGCGATCTTGGAAGAAACCGATCTGGCGGGGCTTGCCGATGCCAATGACGAGCTTGACCGCGAGGTCGGTCGTCTTTTGTCGCGCCGTCCTGATATCAAGCAGCTGTTCCTCGTCGGCTCTTGCCCTTCGGAAGTCATCAAGCTCGACCTCGCCCGCGCGGCTGAGCGTCTGACGCAAATCCACGCGCCCCATGTGCGTGTGCTGAACTATTCCGGCAGTGGCATTGAGACGACCTTCACCCAAGGTGAGGATGCTTGTCTCGCTTCCATGGTTCCCGTCCTCCCCGGGACGGAAGCGCGCGAGCTTTTGCTTGTGGGTGCGCTGCCGGATGTTGTCGAAGATCAGGCCGTCGGCCTCTTGACGAAAATGGGTATCGGGCCAATCCGGGTTTTGCCCGCGCCGCGCACATCGGATGCGCCGGGTGTTGGCCCGAACACGGTCTTCGCCTGCCTTCAGCCCTTCCTCGGCGATACCGCCGCCGCATTGGAGCGGCGTGGTGCGCGAATGATCCAAGCGCCCTTTCCCTTCGGCGAAGAGGGCACGACACTTTGGCTGCGCGCCATCGCGGATGAATTCGGTGTCGACGACGCCAATTTCGAGGCCGTCACCGCCGCACCGCGCGCCCGCGCGCGGACGGCCATCGCCAATGCCTCCGAACATCTGCGCGGCAAGTCGGTCTTCTTCATGCCCGACAGCCAGTTGGAAATCCCGCTAGCGCGCTTCCTGACCCGCGAATGCGGGATGGAGGCGATCGAGATCGGCCAGCCTTTCATTCACAAGGGCCTTGTCGGCCCCGATATGGATCTTATCCCGGCGGGCCCCACCGTTTCCGAGGGCCAAGATGTCGATAAACAACTCGACCGCGTCCGCGCCGCGCGGCCCGACCTGACGGTTTGCGGCCTTGGCCTCGCCAATCCCCTGGAGGCCGAGGGGCTCACGACCAAATGGGCCATCGAACTGGTGTTCACGCCCGTCCACTTCTACGATCAGGCGGGCGATCTGGCGGGCCTCTTCAGCCGCCCGCTCCGCCGCCGCGCCCTCCTGAAACTGGAGGCTGCGGAATGACCCGTCATCTTCTCTGTTTCAAAAATATCCCGGGGGTCCGGGGGCCGCGCCCCCGGAAGCAGTTATGAAGCTGACCGTCTGGACATATGAGGGCCCGCCCCATGTCGGCGCGATGCGCGTCGCCACGGCGATGAAAGGGCTGCACTACGTTCTGCACGCCCCGCAGGGCGATACCTATGCCGATCTTTTGTTCACCATGATCGAGCGGCGTGGCCACCGCCCGCCGGTCAGCTACACCACTTTCGAGGGCCGTGATCTGGGCGAGGATACGGCGGGCCTTTTCAAGCGCGCCTGTCAGGATGCTTTTGACCGCTTTCAGCCCCAAGCGCTGATTGTCGGTGCCTCTTGCACTGCCGAGTTGATCCAAGATGATCCGGGCGGTCTGGCCGAGACGATGAACCTTCCTGTGCCGGTCATCGCGCTGGAATTGCCAAGCTATCAGCGCAAGGAAAACTTCGGCACGGATGAGACATTCTATCAGCTTGTGAAGGCGCTGGCGCAGCCCGTCGAGAAAACCCCCGAGATCACCGCGAACCTGATCGGCCCACTTGCGCTGGGCTTTCGGCATCGTGACGATATCGAAGAGATCAAGGGCCTGCTCTATGACATGGGCATCGGCATAAATGTCGTGGCCCCCTTCGATGCTACCCCTCATGATCTGACCCGCCTCGGGGCGGCGCATATCAACATCCTGATGTATCCCGAACATGCGGAAACGGCTGCCCGCCATATGGAGCGGGTGCTTGGCATTCCCTATACGAAAACCGTGCCCATTGGCGTCGGCGCGACCCATGATTTCGTGGCCGAAGTGGCCCGGATCTGCGGTGTCGCGCCGAAAAAGGACCTCTCGCGCCTGCGCCAGCCCTGGTGGTCGAAATCGGTCGACAGCACCTACTTGACGGGCAAGCGCGTCTTCATCTTCGGCGATGCGACCCATGTGCAGACCGCCGCCCGCATCGCGCGCGACGAGATGGGGTTCGAGGTGGTCGGGATCGGCTGTTACAACCGCGAATTCGCCCGGCCCATCCGTCAGCTTGCCAAGGATTTCGGCCTCGAGGCACTGATCAGCGATGATTACCTCGAGGTTGAAAAAGCCATCGAGGACGCCGCGCCCGAGATGATCCTCGGCACCCAGATGGAGCGTCATATCGGCAAGCGCTTGGGCATCCCCTGCGCCGTGATCTCGGCCCCCGTCCATGTTCAGGATTTCCCCGCCCGCTATTCCCCCCAGATGGGCTGGGAAGGCGCGAACGTGATCTTCGACACGTGGATTCATCCGCTGGTGATGGGGCTGGAGGAGCATCTGCTCGCGATGTTCCGCGAGGATTTCGAGTTTCACGACGAAGCCGGTGCCAGCCACCACGGCGGGCATTCGCCGAAACCGGTGGAGGGGGGCCAGCCCCCCGCTGCTGCGCAGCCCCCCCGGAGTATTTCGGAAGCAAAGATGGACGAAGAGGCCGCAGCGCAGACGGGTACCGATGTCATGGTCTGGCTGGCCGATGCCGAGCGAGAGCTGAAGAAGATCCCCTTTTTCGTGCGGGGCAAGGCGCGGCGCAATACCGAGAAATTCGCAGCCGAACGCGGCGTGACGGAAATCAGCGTCGATACGCTTTACGAGGCCAAGGCCCATTATGCGCGGTGATGGCGATCATATCCCCGGCTACCGGGTCGTGATCGTCACGCTCGATAGCCATGCGGCTGGTCCAGCGGCGCGGGTTTCAGAGCGGCTAGCAGGTGAGTTTCCGGGCCTGAATGTCAGCGTTCATGCCGCGGCCGAATGGGCCGAAAACCCGCTCGCGCTGGAAGAGGCGCGGCTTGCTGTGCGCCATGGTGATATCATCGTGGCGAACCTGTTGTTCATCGAAGAGCATATCACCGCGATCTTGCCCGAATTGCAGGCGCGGCGCGACGCCTGCGACGCGATGATCGGGGTGATTTCCGCGCGCGAGGTCGTTCAGCTGACGCGCATGGGCGAGTTGGACATGATGAAGCCCGCAACCGGGCCGATGAAATTGCTCAAGAAACTGCGCGGATCAAAAGAACCTTCGGCCAATTCCGGCGAAAAGCAGATGAAGCTTTTGCGCCGCCTGCCCAAGATCCTGAAATTCATTCCCGGCAAGGCGCAGGATCTGCGGGCGTGGTTCTTGACCATGCAGTATTGGCTGGGTGGGTCCGACGACAATGTCGAGCAGATGATCCGTTTCCTGATCGGCAGCTATGCCAGCGACCGCGCTTTCAAGGGTGCGCGTGCGGCGGCCCCGATCGATTACCCCGAAGTGGGCTTGTATCACCCCGATCTGCCCGGTCATCGGATCACCACCAACCCCGCCGATCTGCCGCAGCCCGCGAACCCGGTCGCGACCGTGGGCTTGATGATGATGCGCAGCTATGTGCTTGCTTCGGACACGGCGCATTATGATGGCGTGATCCGTCAGATGCAGGCCGCCGGTCTGGCCGTTCTGCCCGCCTTTGCCGGTGGGCTGGATGGGCGGCCCGCGATCGAGGCGTATTTCGAAGGCGGCAAAATCGACGCGCTGGTATCGCTCACCGGGTTCAGCCTGATCGGCGGTCCGGCCTATAACGATAGCGCGGCGGCGGTGGCGGTTCTGAAGGATCTGGACCTGCCCTATATCGCGGCGCATGCGCTGGAGTTTCAGACGCTCGGCCAATGGGCCTCTTGTGCGGGTGGGCTTGGGCCGGTCGAGACCACGATGTTGGTCGCGCTTCCCGAGATCGATGGGGCCACCAACCCGACCGTGTTTGGCGGGCGGCATGGGCTTGATGGCTGTCAGGGCTGTGCGCTGATGTGCCAAAGCCAATCGGCGACCAAGGCGATGGCGCCGTGCCCCGAGCGGATCATCAGCCTTGTCGAGAAAACAAAGCGCCTTGCCCTGCTCAGGCGCAAGCGCAACGCCGAGAAGAAGGTGGCCATCGTCTTGTTCGGTTTCCCGCCCAATGCGGGGGCGATCGGCACGGCGGCCTATTTGAGTGTCTTTGAAAGCCTTTTTAACACGCTGACACGGATGCGGGCCGATGGCTACGCGGTCGAGGTTCCCACCTCGGTCGATGAATTGCGTGAGGCGGTCCTGAAGGGCAATGCCAAGCAATATGGGCAAGAGGCCAATGTCGCCGACCATGTCGATGCCGACACGATGGTGCGCAATACACCAACGCTGAATGAGATCGAAGCGGTTTGGGGCCCCGCACCCGGTAAAATCCAGTCCGATGGGCGCGGTGTGTTCATCCTTGGCCAGCAATTCGGCAATGTCTTCGTCGGTGTGCAGCCGACCTTTGGCTATGAGGGCGACCCGATGCGCCTGTTGTTCGAGCATGGCTTTGCCCCGACCCATGCCTTTGCCCAGTTCTACCTGTGGCTGCGCAACACATACCGCGCCGATGTGCTTTTGCATTTCGGCATGCATGGCGCGCTGGAATTCATGCCGGGCAAACAGGCGGGTCTGGGCGCGCGCGATTGGCCCGACCGGCTGATCGGCGAGATGCCGAATGTCTATCTTTATGCCTCCAACAACCCGTCCGAGGCGACGCTGGCCAAGCGGCGGTCCAATGCCGTGACGATCACGCATCTGACCCCGCCCTTGGCTGCCGCCGGGCTGTACAAGGGGCTATCGGAACTCAAGGACAGCCTGACACGCTGGCGCGCGCTGGCCCCCGACGCGCATGAGCGTAACGATCTGGCCGCGCTGATCGCCACCCAGGCCGAGGCGGTCGATCTGACCGAGCGGAACCCGGATCGGCTGTGGCTGACGCTGCTGGAAACCGAGGACGCACTGATCACCGACGGGCTGCATGTGGTGGGCCGCCCGATGGCTGAGGCGGAGTTGCAAGAGCATCTGCGCGTCATGGCGGAAACCGATCCTGATACGCGGGTTCGGATCGAAAATCTGTTGCGCCAGGAGACGGAACTGGGCGGGCTGATGCGCGCGCTGTCGGCGCGCTATATCGAACCTGTGCCGGGTGGTGATCTGATCCGTTCGCCCGAGGTGCTGCCCACGGGGCGTAACATCCATGCCTTCGATCCGTTCCGCATGCCGACGGCTTTCGCCCTGCAAGATGGGGCCAAACAGGCGCAGCGGCTGATCGAGGCAGCGGGCGAGTTTCCGCGCTCGGTTGCGCTGGTGTTGTGGGGGTCGGACAATATCAAATCCGATGGTGGCCCGATCGCGCAGGCCTTGGCCCTGATGGGAACAAAGCCGCGTTTTGACGGTTATGGGCGGCTCTGCGGTGCCGATCTGATCCCGCTGGCCGAATTGGGCCGCCCGCGGATCGATGTGGTCATGACGCTGTCGGGAATTTTCCGCGACCTCTTGCCGTTGCAGACCCGAATGCTGGCCGAAGCCGCCTATAAGGCCGCCATCGCCGATGAGCCGCCCGAGATGAATTTCGTGCGCGCCCATGCATTGGATTACGCGGCCAAGATGGGCGTCGCCATGGAAGAGGCCAGCTTGCGCGTCTTTTCCAATGCCGAGGGTGCCTATGGCTCGAACGTCAACCAGCTGGTTGATAGCGGCGCTTGGGGCGAAGAGGACGAGCTGGCCGATGCCTATCAGGCGCGGAAATCCTTTGCCTATGGCATGGATGGCAAGGCGCACAAGAATGCCGGTTTGTTGCAGGCGGCGTTGAAGGATGTCGATCTGGCCTATCAGAACCTTGAATCGGTCGAGTTGGGTGTCACCACGGTCGATCATTACTTCGATACGCTGGGCGGCATTTCGCGCGCCGTGAAACGCGCCAAGGGCGGGCAAGAGGCCCCGGTTTTCATCGGCGATCAGACGCGTGGCGCGGGCAAGGTGCGCACGCTGAAAGATCAGGTCGCGCTGGAAACCCGGTCACGCAGCTTGAACCCGAAATGGTTCGAGGGGCTGCTCAAGCATGGCCATGAGGGCGTGCGCATGATCGAGGCACAGGTGACCAATACGCTGGGCTGGTCGGCCACCACGGGTCAGGTCGAACCTTGGGTCTATCAACGCCTGTCCGAGACATTCGTGCTGGACGAAGAGATGCGCCGCCGGATGGCGGCGCTGAACCCACAGGCCTCGGTCCGGATGGCCAATCGCCTGATCGAGGCGTTCGAACGGAATTACTGGCAACCCGATGAGGCCACTTTGGCCGCACTTCAGGCTGGCGCTGATGAGCTGGAAGACACGCTTGAGGGGCTGACCCCAGGCATGGCCGCGGAATAGGAAGGACGACACCGATGTTGGACGAAAAATCACCCCCCGCCGCCCGCGCCGCGATGCGCGAGGCCGCAGGTCTGGCCAAGCGCGATCTCGGCGCACCCCCTGTTTTGCGCAAGGGCGAGGATGGTGAGGGATCGCTGCAAGTGCATCTCGACCCCGATATGAAGATCGAAGGCGCGCAGGTATTCGCCGTTTACGGAAAGGGCGGGATCGGTAAATCCACGACCTCTTCCAACCTGTCGGCGGCGTTCTCCAAGCTGGGTAAAAAGGTGCTTCAGATCGGCTGCGACCCCAAGCATGACAGCACCTTCACCCTGACCGGCCATTTGCAGCCGACGGTGATCGACATTCTCAAGGATGTGGATTTCCACGCCGAGGAGCTTCGCCCCGAGGATTTCGTGACCACGGGCTATAATGGCGTGATGTGCATCGAGGCGGGTGGCCCGCCTGCCGGCACCGGCTGTGGCGGTTATGTCGTTGGCCAGACCGTGAAGCTGCTCAAGCAGCATCACCTGCTGGAAGATACCGATGTCGTGATCTTCGATGTGTTGGGCGATGTGGTGTGTGGCGGCTTTGCCGCGCCGCTGCAACATGCCGACCGCGCCGTGATCGTGACGGCAAATGATTTCGACAGTATCTACGCGATGAACCGCATCATCGCCGCCGTGCAGGCCAAATCGAAGAACTACAACGTGCGGCTCGCGGGCTGCATCGCCAACCGTTCCAAGGCCACGGATGAGGTTGATCGCTACTGCGCCGAGGTTGGTTTCAACCGCATCGCACATATGCCCGATGTGGATGCGATCCGCCGCTCGCGGCTGAAGAAAAAGACCCTGTTCGAAATGCCCGATGAAGAAGACATCGTGCAATGCCGCGCCGAATATATCCGGCTGGCCGAGACCCTGTGGGCCGGAACAGAGCCGCTTTCGCCCTCGCCGCTGGAAGATCGGCACATCTTTGAATTGCTCGGGTTCGATTGATGGTCGCAACGCCGACATATGGCGCGACGCGCGACCGGGTCGAAGAGTATTTCGACCGCACCGCGACCCGCACATGGGAGCGGCTGACCTCTGACGCGCCCGTGTCTGGTATTCGCCAGACCGTGCGCGAAGGGCGCGACCGGATGCGTGCGATCATGTTGGCGCAATTGCCCGGCGATCTGACCGGCAAGCGTGTACTCGATGCGGGCTGCGGCACGGGTGCGATGACCGAGGAATTGGCCCGTCGCGGGGCGGATGTGGTCGCCATCGACATCTCGCCCGCGCTGGTCGAGATCGCGGCCAAGCGCCTGCCCGAAGGCCTGGCCCCGCGCGTCACCTTCACCTCGGGCGATATGCTGGCCGAGGGCTTGGGTGCGTTCGATCATGTCATGGCGATGGACAGCATGATCTACTACACCGCCCCCGACCTTGGCCGCGCCTTGGCCCATCTTTGCCCCCGCGTCCAGGACGGCATCGTCTTTACCGTCGCCCCCCGCACCGCTTTCCTGATGGCCTTTTGGAGCTTGGGAAAGCTGTTCCCACGTTCTGACCGCTCGCCCGTGATGATCCCGCATGATCCGCGCAAGCTGGCACAAGAAGCGGCTCGAAACGGCGCGTCAGGCTCGATCAAGGAAATCGAACGGGTCGCCCGTGGTTTCTACATATCGACATGCTTGGAGTACCGGGCATGAGCGTACTCAAGCGCATATCGATCCGGTATCTGCCTTTCGCGGATGCGGCGTCCGACGATTTCCCGCTCGGGCAGTTGTTGCGCTTGTCGTTGTTTCAGGTCTCGGTCGGCATGGCGATGGTCTTGCTCTTGGGTACGCTGAACCGGGTGATGATCGTCGAATTGAAGGTCTCGGCCTTCCTTGTTGCGGCCATGGTCGCGCTGCCGGTGCTGATCGCCCCGTTCCGCGCGCTGTTGGGCTTCAAATCCGACACCTACAAATCCGCCATCGGCTGGAAGCGTATTCCCTATCTGTGGTTTGGCACGCTGTGGCAGTTCGGTGGCCTTGCGATCATGCCCGCAGCCCTGTTGGTGTTGGGCGGTGATGTCACGCAGGTGCGCTATGACATCCCCTTTGCCGGTGAGGCGCTTGCGGCGCTGGCGTTCTTGATGACTGGTCTTGGCATGCATATGACCCAGACCGCGGGTCTGGCCTTGGCCGCCGACCGTGCCACCGACGAGACGCGCCCGCGTGTCGTTGCCCTGCTTTATGTGATGCTGCTGTTGGGGATGGCGGTGTCTTCCTTGGTCATCGGCTATTTGCTGCGGGAATTCACGGCGCTGGAACTGATCGGCGTCGTCCAGGGCGCCGCGGTCGTCACGCTGCTGCTCAATGTCATTGCGCTGTGGAAGCAAGAGCGCGTCCGCCCGATGAGCCGTGCCGAGCGTGCGCAGCCAGGCCCGAGTTTCCGCGATGCATGGGCCGATTACGCCGCGGGCGGCACCGCCGGGCGGCTATTGCTCGTGGTGTTTCTGGGCACCATGGCCTTCAACATGCAAGATGTGTTGCTCGAACCTTATGGCGGCGAGATCTTGGGTCTGAGCGTGTCGTCGACGACGCTTTTGACCGCAAGCTGGGCGATAGGTGCGCTGGTGGGCTTTGCCTTGGCCGCGAAATGGCTGGCCGAGGGGATGAACCCCTACCGCATGGGCGCGCGCGGTATTCTGGCGGGGCTTGCAGCTTTTTCCGCCGTGATTTTCGCCAACCCCATGGGCTCGCCCGAGATGTTTTTCACCGGCGCATGCCTGATCGGTTTCGGGGGTGGGCTGTTCGCTGTCTCGACCCTGACCGCTGCCATGACCATGCCTGCCGGAAAAGCCGGCCGTGGCCTTGCGCTGGGAGCTTGGGGGGCTGCGCAAGCGACGGCTGCGGGCCTGTCCACCGCCATCGGCGGGGGCTTGCGCGACGTTGTGAACACGGCGGCGACCCAAGGCCATTTGGGTGTCGCGCTCAACGATGCGAGTACCGGTTACTCAGTCGTCTATCACCTCGAGATTTTTCTACTTTTCGTCACGCTTGTGGCCCTTGGGCCGCTTGTTCGTACTGCAACGACCAACAGGAACGGGGGGACCGGGAAGTTCGGACTCGCCGACCTTCCCACCTGAGACCGCCGAACCCGAGAGGATCTAACAATGGAAGCTACATTCTTCGGCAATTTCGATCTTGCCAGCCTGTCTATCTGGCTGTTTTGGATCTTTTTCGCCCTGCTGATCTATTATCTGCAGACCGAGAACATGCGCGAGGGCTATCCGCTGGAAAACGAGGACGGCACCGCCGCTCCGAACCAGGGCCCCTTCCCCGTCCCCAACGCCAAGACCTTCAAGCTGATGCATGGGCGCGGCGAAGTCACCGTGCCCTCGGCCGAGAATGAGGACGCGCATCGCCGCACCGATCTTGCGATGGAGCGGTCAAGCTTCGGCACCAGCAATGGCTACCCCTATGACCCTGTCGGCGATGCGATGCTGGCGGGCGTTGGTTCGGGCGCTTGGACGCCGCGCCGCGATGTGCCGGAACTCGACGGTCACGGCCATGCCAAGATCGTGCCGATGGGCCAGACCGAAACCTTCCGCGTCTCGGCCGGGCGCGATCCGCGCGGCATGCCGGTTGTGGCCGGTGACGGCGCTGTGGTCGGGGCGATCAGCGATATGTGGGTCGACGCGCCCGAACAGCTGATCCGCTATCTCGAGATCGAGCTTGATGGCGATCATGGCGGTGGCAAGCGGCTTGTGCCGATGACCTTCTGCCGGATCTGGGGCGGCAAGGTGAAGATCAATTCGATCTACGGCAAGCATTTCGCGGCTGTGCCTGTCACAAAATCCGGCACGCAGATCACCTTGCTCGAGGAAGAAAAGATCTCCGCCTACTACGGCGGCGGCATCCTCTACGCTTCTCAGGATCGTCTGGACCCGCTCCTGTGACCAAAAGCCGGCGCGCGCTTCAGACCCGCGCGCCGGACCACGACCGACGAAGGAGAAACGACCGATGTCTCATGATCACGACGATTTCGCTACCGAACCTGTCCGCGGCCTTCCCGAGGAATTGCCGTTAGGTGAAGAGATTTTGTGGCAAGGCCAGCCAAGCTGGTGGCAACTTGCGCGCGAAAGCCTGAATTTCTGGTGGGTGGCTGGATATTTTACCTTTTTGTTCGCATGGCGCACCATCGGCGGGGCCGCGACAGAAAGCTGGGCCGACAGCGCCACGGCGGCGTCCTTCTTCCTTGTGTTGGGGCTGATCGTTTGCGCGATTCTGGCACTGGTCGCGCTGATGCAGGCCAAGGCGACGGTTTACACCATTACCAACAAGCGCGTCGCGATGCGCATCGGTGCGGCGCTGACCATGACGCTGAACCTGCCCTTCAAGAAGATCGCCAATGCCGATCTCGGCGTACGCAAGAACGGCACCGGCACAATCGCGCTGGAGTTGATGGAGGATGACGGCGCGCGGCTGTCCTACATCCTGACATGGCCGCATGTGCGCCCATGGAAGATGAAACAGACCCAGCCCGCGCTGCGTTGCATCCCCGATGTCCGCAAGGTCGCCGCGATCTTGGCCGAAGCGGCGGAAACCGCTGTGTCCGAACCTGTCATCGAACGCGCGCCGGCCCATCAGCCGGTCGCGGCGGAGTAAGCGCAATGGCCTATACCCGTAGCTACAACAAGCATGAGCAAAAGCTGGTCGAACGCGACAAGGAGATGGTGCCAACCATCCTTGTGCGCGCGATGTTCGTTCTTTGCATCTGTGTTTTGATCATCGTCGCCTATGCGCGGCTGACCGATCGCCCGCTCGAGGCGATGCCGCCATCCGAGGCCGAGGTGCCACCTGTGGCCGAGCGGATGATCCGGATTTTCGGACAGATGGACGGCTCCGCCCGCGTGCTGGACGTCAACGGCTCCCTGATCGTCGATCTGGGGCCGACAGAAGGCGGCTTTGTCGCCGGAATCTATCGCGTGCTGGAGCGCGAGCGGGGGGCCGTCGGCCTTTCCGCATCGGAGCCTATCCGGTTGGTGCGTTTTTCAGACGGACGCATCGGGCTTCGTGACGAGCTGACCGATTTCCGGGCCGAGCTTTTCGGCTTTGGGGCGGACAACGAGCGGGTGTTCGCCCGCATGCTGGAGGAATGACCAATGGGATGGCTCACAAGAGATTTTGAAACAGCACCTTGCGAAGTGGAGGTCAGCCACCGCTTCGACAGCTTGCATGCACATGTGAAATTTCTGAACGGGGCGGTAATCAACCCCGGTGACGAGGTGCAGGTGCAGGGCCCGCCGGTGATGGCGCCTTATGGCGAGGTGATCCGCGAACAGCGCATCGCCCGGATCACGCGCGCCAGCAAACTCGAACAGATCTGGACCCGGATGACCGGCGATTTCGAATTCATGGAGCTGTGCGAGTTTTCGTTTAGCGAGGAGGTTTCGCTATGAAAGACATGACCCATTCCGCCGACGCCACCACCGTCGAAGAGGCGCTGGCCGCCGACAACCATCAAGGCATCGTCGATAGCGAGGGTGCGACGGCGCTCGCGATGCAGAACACGCTTTTGACGCCACGCTTTTACACCACCGATTTCGACGAGATGGACGCCATCGATGTCAGCCCGGTTCGCAAGGACTGGGACCTGTTGATCGACCAGATGAAAAGCGACCCGAACAGGGGGCATTTCAAGAAGAACGAAGATTGGGATCATGTCGATTGGGACGGGATGGAGCCCAAGCTCAAGGCCGAGTTCATCGATTTTCTAGTCTCGTCCTGCACCGCCGAGTTTTCGGGCTGTGTGCTGTACAAGGAGATGAAGCGGCGCGGCAACAACGAGGATATCGTGACGCTGTTCCAGCTTATGGCGCGCGACGAGGCGCGGCATGCGGGCTTTATCAACGATGCGCTGCGCGAGGCGGGCATTGCCGTGAACCTCGGGTTTCTCACGCAAAAGAAGAAATACACCTATTTCCGGCCCAAATTCATCTACTACGCCACCTACCTGTCGGAAAAGATCGGCTACGCCCGCTACATCACCATCTATCGCCATCTCGAGGCGAACCCCGAGTTGCGCTTCCACCCGATCTTCAAGTGGTTCAAGGAGTGGTGCAACGACGAGTTCAGCCATGGCGAGGCTTTTGCCCTGCTGATGAAGACCGATCCGAAGCTGACCCAAAGCTTCAGCAACAAGCTTTGGATCAAGTTCTTCCTCACGGCGGTCTATTCCACCATGTATGTGCGCGATCACCAGCGCCCGGCGTTTCACGCGGCCCTTGGCGTCGACCCGGATTGGTACGCCCATGAGGTGTTCACCAAGACATCCGAGATCTCGAAACAGGTGTTCCCGATCACGCTCGATATCGATCACCCGCGTTGGCAGAAGGGCTTGGTCGCGATGCAGCGCGCCAATGCTGATCTGGCAATGGCGAAAAAGTCGGGCAATTGGGTCAAGCGCATCGGTGCCACCGCGCGCGCGGCCACCGCCTTTGTCAGCCTGTTGACCATCCCTGCGGTCAAGCATCGCGTTCCGGCCTCGACCCGGTTGGAGCCCGCGTATTGATGTTAGCCTCGCCTTGGATCGCGGCCCTTGTGGCCCTCTTTCTCTGGTGGTTCGCCACCGGGGCGATCCTTATGGCTGTGCGGCGCGCGGATCGTGAAGGGGCGAAGGCGCGGCTTTGGGCTGTGCTTTGGAACCTGCCGTTTTTGCTTTTGGGCGGCTTTGGCTTTCTCGACACGCTGGGCAATGACAGCGTAGCGGGGGTCTATGTCGGCTTCTTGTCCGCGTTGGCGCTTTGGGGCTGGATCGAACTGGCCTTTCTGACCGGGGTGATCACCGGGCCGGTGCGCCACCCGCTCAAGGATGGTGTGCGGGAATGGGAACGCTTCATCCGTGCATGGGGCACCATCGCCTATCATGAAATGCTTTTGGCCTTCACGCTTCTGGGCATGATCTTGGCCAGCTACGGCGCCGAAAACAAGTTCGGCATGTGGACCTTCGCGGTGCTGTTCGCCGCGCGCGTCTCGGCCAAGCTCAACCTCTTTCTCGGGGTCCGCAAGATCAATGTGGAGTTCCTCCCCGAGCATCTGAACCACCTGCCCAGCCATTTCCGCATCGCGCGGATGAACTGGCTGTTCCCGATCTCGATCACCGCGCTCAGTTTCGCGGTGGCCTGTTTTCTGGAGCGGATCTGGGCGGTCGAAACGCAGGCTGACATCGTCGGCTTTGCCCTATTGAGCGCGCTTACCGCGCTCGCCCTGCTGGAGCATTGGTTCATGGTGCTTCCGCTTCCTGACGAAAAACTTTGGCGCTGGATGCTTGCAGAGCGGACGGTGCCGAACCAAGCCATCAAGACAAGCGAGGATGCCCGATGAACTTTGACAAGCTGTTCCAATCCCAGCTCGATCAACTCAAGCAGGAGGGCAATTATCGCGTTTTTGCCGAACTTCAGCGTAAATGCGGGGCGTTTCCCCGCGTCAAGAACCACTCCCACGGTCAAGACGAGGTCACCGTGTGGTGTTCCAATGACTATCTGGGCATGGGCCAGCACCCTGCGGTGATCGGCGCCATGGTCGAGACCGTGCAGGAATGCGGCACCGGGGCGGGGGGGACGCGCAACATTTCGGGCAATGCGTGGCACCACAAGCAGCTCGAGGCCGAGTTGGCCGATCTGCATGGCAAGGAAGCGGCGCTGTTGTTCACCTCGGGCTATGTCTCGAACTGGGCGGCGCTTTCGACGCTTGGGTCGCGCTTGCCCAATGCGGTGATCTTGTCGGATGAGTTGAACCACGCCTCGATGATCGAGGGCATCCGCCATGCGCGCTGCCAAAAGGTCATCTGGAAGCACAACGACCCCGCCGATCTGGACCGCAAGTTGGCGGCGCTGCCTGCCAATGCGACCAAGATCGTCGCTTTTGAATCCGTCTATTCGATGGATGGCGATATTGCCCCGATCAAGGAAATCCTCGATGTCTGCGAGCGTCACGGCGCGATGTCCTATATCGACGAGGTGCATGCCGTGGGCATGTATGGTCCGCGCGGCGGCGGTGTCGCCGAACGCGAAGGGCTGATGGACCGGATCACGCTGATCGAGGGAACGCTGGGCAAGGCCTATGGCGTCGTCGGCGGTTATGTCACCGGTAGTAACGCGCTGGTCGATTTCATCCGAAGCTTTGCCAGCGGCTTCATCTTCACCACCGCATTGCCGCCTGCCGTGGCCGCCGCCGCCACCGCGTCGATCCGGCATCTCAAGCAAAGCTCTTATGAGCGCGACATGCAAAAGCGGCAGGTCGCACGCCTGCGCGCGCGTCTGGACGCCGAGGGTATCCCGCACGAGATGAATGACAGCCACATCATCCCCGTGATGGTGAAAGACCCGGTCAAATGCCGGATGCTGTCGGACATCTTGATGGACCAGTTCGGCATCTATGTGCAGCCGATCAACTACCCCACCGTGCCCAAGGGAACCGAGCGCTTGCGCTTTACCCCCGGCCCGCTGCACAGCGACGAAGATATCGAATATCTTGTCTTGGCGCTCAAGACCTTGTGGAAACAATGCGCCATCGCCCACGCAGTCGCATGATTTTGAAAAAAAGCACTGGACCCTAGCAGGATCGACATAGTTTATCCCAGGTGAGACCATACAGAAGGGAGACTACCTGATGAGTCGCAAAATCGTGCTCGCTGCTGCTGCTTTGCTTTTGTCGGCACCGATGGCCATGGCTGATGCCCATGCCGCTTCCGGTGATGCGGCGGCAGGCGAACGTGTGTTCAACCAGTGCGTGGCCTGCCACGTCGTGCAAAACGAGGCCGGCGAAACCTTGGCTGGCCGCAACGCTCGCACCGGCCCGAACCTTTACGGGATCGCAGGCAAGACTTGGGCCCATATCGAGGATTTCCGCTGGTCGCCCGGCATGACGGCATTGAAGGATGCCGGCATTCTGGTGACCGAGGAAAGCTTTGTCGCCTATGTCCAAGACCCCACCGGCTATATCCGCGAGGCGACGGGCAACAACTCTGCTCGTGGCGCGATGAGCTTCCGCGTCCGCTCCGAAGCGGATGCGCTCAACGTCTATGCCTACATCGTGTCGCTCGCGGCCGAGTAAGCGGTTGATTTAGGGTTTCTTGACGGCAACCCGGACAGAGGGCGCCCCGATGGGCGCCCTTTTTCATGTCGCGGCGATGAAGTGCCTGATCTCGGCCAAGACGCGGGCAGGTGCCTCTTCATGCGCGAGATGACCGATCCCTGGCAGAATGATCAGCTTGGCATGCGGCATGATCTGCGCGGCGCGTTCCGCCACCCTTGAGGGCACGGCGGCGTCGTTTTCGCCGTGGATGAAAAGCGTTGGCGTGGTGATCGACGGCAGCGCCGCGTTCAAGGCATCGAGCGACCATTGCGCCATCATTGCCAGCGTTCCGTCGACATGGGCGCGCCGCCCGATCAGATGGGCGTAGCGTGCCAGCCCGACCTCATCCAGAGTGGTGCCAGCCGAGGTCAGGATCGCGCGCACTTGCGCCACCCCACGCCCGCCCTGCGCGATCAAAAGCCCGGTGAAGGGGTTGAGCGCCAGCATTTTTGCCATGACCGGAAAAAGCCAGCCAGCGGTGCCTTGGAAATTCTCGAGGGCGCCATTGATGATGACCAGATGTGCCGCTGAAATCAGACCCTGATGCGCCAATTCGAGACTGACGGCACCACCCGCCGAATGCCCGATCACAAGGCGCGGCGACCAGCCTTGTTGCTCACAAAGACCGGCGATATCGCGCGCTACATCCCCGAGACGCGCCCGCCCCTTGGGGCTTCGTGTCCAGCCATGGCCGGGCAGGTCCAGCGCGATGACGCGGTGATCACGGGCCAGATCGGGGATCAGCCCGGCCCAGCTGTGGCTGGATGCCCCCGCGCCATGCAGCAACAAGATGTCCGGCCCCGCCCCCATGACCTGCACATGCCAGCGATGCGGCTTGGCCGCGATGATCTGGCTGTTCGCCGCATTCGGCCAGTCCGGCGGGGGCAGGTCTGCCGCGTTCATGCAAGGTTCAGCGATGCATCCACCGCCGCAGACAGGGCGCGTGCATCGGCCCGCGGCAACGCCAGATAGGGCGCGCCCAAATCGCCCGCCAACCCGGCAAGGCCCGGTGTTGGCCGAAACCCTGTATCGATCACCAGCGCAGGAAAGCCGCGCGCGCGGATCGCCTTGGCCATTGCGGTTGCATCCATGCCTGCCTGCGCGCGATTGGCGATACCGGCCAGATCGACATTGGCCCGGCCATCGGTCAACAGCGCGAGCGAGGCGGTCATCCCCTTGCCTTGCGCCAAAAGAGCAAGCTCCATCGCCGCCTTCAGCCCGGCTGCCAAGGGTGTGCCGCCGCCACCCGGCAACTGCGCCAAGCGGCGTTTTGTCTGCACAAGCGAGCGCGTCGGCGGCAAGAGCACCTCGGCCCCGTCACCGCGAAACGCGATAAGGGCGACATGATCGCGCCGCGCATAGGCCTCGCCCAGCAATAGCTCGATCGCGCCCTTCGCCTCACCCAGCCGGGCAAGCGCCGCCGAGCCGGAGGCATCGACGATGAAGATGATCGCGCGGTCGGATGTCTCTTCGAACTGTCGAAGGCGGATATCGGACATCTGGATATGCAGGCGGTCATGGGCACCGCTGGCCTTGCGCCGCATCGGTTGCCAAGGGGCAGCCGCGCGCAGGGTCGCAACCAGATCGACGCGCGCATCGCCGCCCATCCGGCCCGGCCGCGATGGTAATGGGCGCCCGCGGCGATTGCCCTTCTTGGCTGCGCCCGAGCCGTTGGCCGCTGGCGCTTGGCGCGCTGCGCGCCCTGCTTGCAGCCGGGCCAAAAGGTCGGGGGGCAGCATCGCCTTCGCCGCCTCGATCAGCATCTCGACCGGGGGGAGGTCGGTTTGCTCCTGCTCATCGGCATTGTCCGGCATTTCCGCCTCTGGCGGGGGTGAGTCAGGCTCTGATTCCGGCGGCGGCTCTTGCGCGTCTTGTGGGATTTGCGTCGCGCGCGGGGCCAGCACCAACTCAACCGCGAGGGTCAAATCCGCTTGTTCGACCCTTTGTTCGCCCATCAGCGCGGCGCTTGCGCGGGCCAAGGCCAGTGCTTGGAGCGGTGCGCGCAGCGACCCGATACCCAAGCGCGCCGCGACCTCGGCCATCTCGCAAATGGCGCTGTCGGGAACCGTGACGCGCGGCAAAAGCAACCGCGCCTCGGCCAGAGCTGCTTGATCCAAGGCAAGCTCGGGCGCCTGAGATAGACCTTGTGCGACCAGATCAACATGAATGGCGAGGCGATCGGCCAAAGCGGTGGGTAGGCGCTCGTCTGGCTCTGCGCCTTCGTCGAAGGCGATCAGCGACAGGCCGCTGTCCCCATCGATCGCCGTGGCAAGCCGTGCTGCCAATCCGGGCTTTACCCGTTCGGCCATGGGCATGAGCAAAACCGCTGGGCCATCCAGTATCCCGCGCGTGCGCACGACACGGCCCTCGGCCAAAGTCGCGGCAAGATCAATCCCCCCAAACAGCGCGTCATCACCGATACCGGGGTGAAGCCGCCGCAAGGATAGACCCTGCAATGCCGTTTCGAGCCCTTTTTGGACCCTGTCCCTGACCGGCCCAACTCGGGCGCGCAGCCAGATACCGCCCAGTGCCGCCGGGTCGATGGCGAAACAGGCCAGCGCGAGGTTGACCCTTTGCCAGCGTTCCTCGCCGTCGGTCGTCACGCCAAGACCTCCTCCACCACGCGGATCACACGGGTGGTTGACCCTGCCTCGTCCAGCGGATCGCGCCGCAGGCGATGGCGCAGGGCCGCGGGTGCGACACGGCGTAGGTGATCGCGCGTCACCATGCGGGCGCCCTCATAGGCGGCAAGGGCACGGGCGGCGCGCAAGAGCGTCAACTCTCCACGCAGACCGTCAGACCCAAGCGCGACGC
Source organism: Roseicyclus sp. (assembly GCF_965662675.1). GTDB lineage: Bacteria > Pseudomonadota > Alphaproteobacteria > Rhodobacterales > Rhodobacteraceae > Roseicyclus. The sequence continues at coordinate 49,516 of NZ_CBFIIK010000004.1, forward strand.
AAAGTTCGGCACAGTCTCGCAAGATCGGCTCGCCAGCTTCGACATGGCCAAGCCCATCGCGCGCGGCGACGATCTGGGCGCGCAGGTCCAAATCGGCACCGCGCCATTCGATCAAGAAGCCGCCCGGATCGCGGTCATAGCTGTCGCGGCGGCGGATCACCGCGATCCGTGTGTCGATGTCCTTGGGCGAGGTCACATCGACTGACAGCCCGAACCGGTCAAGCAGCTGTGGGCGCAGCTCGCCCTCTTCGGGATTACCCGACCCCACCAGCACGAAACGCGCGGCATGGCGGATCGACAGACCCTCGCGCTCGACGACATTCAGACCCGATTGCGCGACATCGAGCAGCAAATCGACCAGATGATCCTCGAGCAGATTGACCTCGTCGATATAGAGATAGCCACGATTTGCGCGCGCCAGCAGGCCCGGTTCAAAGGCCTTTTCGCCCCGCGTCAGCGCTTTTTCGATGTCGAGCGCGCCGACAACGCGATCCTCGGTCGCGCCAAGCGGCAAGTCGATCACCGGCGTTGGCTTTTCGATGATGCTGGTGTCGCTTACCTGCGCCCATTCGGGGATTTCCCCTTCATGCGCCGAATTCACCGGGCAGCCCGCGACCGCGCTGATCGGTGGCAGCAGGGCCGCCAGCCCGCGCACGGCGGTCGATTTGCCAGTGCCGCGATCGCCGAACACCAGCACGCCGCCGATACCGGGGTCGATGGCGGTCAGGATCATGGCCAGCTTCATATCCTCTTGCCCGACGATGGCGGAAAAGGGGAACGGCCCCGTCAGCGTGACATCCTTCATTCAGCAGCAACTTTCATGTCTGTGGCGGGGTTTGCGTGCGCGATAATCAGCTCGGGGGTTTGGCCCGCCCAGCTGCCTTCGATCGCGTCGACGCGAAACCTTGCGTATAGCTCTTCCTTGAACAGCCCCTCGTCGCGCACGGCGCGAATGGCCGTGGCATGGGGGCCATCGGCGCGGGCAAAAGTGGCCATGCTGGCTGTATCGGGCCAGATCGAAAAGGTGGCCTGTCGGACAAGCGGCAACTCACCGAAGCCGAACTTGAACAAAACATTCGGGTCGCCGCCGATCGCGCGCGAGATCGCGGGCTCATGCCGCCAAAAGCGGGGCGCGGTCCGCATGCGTACAGTCGCGCGTGTCATGGCCGCGACGGGACCATCGGCCGCGACATTTTGCGGGGTGAAGGGGCTGGCGCCATCCCACTGACCGCGCACGGTGGTTGGGGTGAGAAAAACGGTCATCCGCTCATCGGCCATGGCCGCGTATCGGCGAAAGATGCGCGTGCCGAACATGGCGCGCCGCGCGGTATCATGGTCGGGCCATGTGGCCAAGATTGCATAGACGGAGGTATTGGGGATGGGCGTGAACCCCTCGCCTACGCCTGAGCCGCATAGCTTTACCGTGCCGATGTCACGAATGGCCCGCAGGGCGAATCGTGCTGGCCCCATCTGGAACAGCGCCCATGCGCGCGCGCGGACTGTGCCGAAGCGAAACAGGCTTAGGGTGACGGATTGCATGGCCGGTCCTCCATGTGTCAACAAAGTCTGACATATTGCAGCTGAGAAGAAAAGGCAATTCGCCCATAGATTGTCTTGGCAAAATGGGCGCCACTGCCCTATTGTCAATCCAACTAGACAGTATGAGGCCCGGATGACCGACCGACCAAATACCGCCGCATCCAGCGCGCTCGTGATCGGGGCAGGGCTTGGCGGCCTGTCGGCTGCGATGCGGCTGGGGGCCAAGGGGTATCGGGTGACGCTACTCGACCGGCTCGACCGGGCCGGCGGGCGCGGCTCTTCGATCACGCTAAACGGCCATCGCTTCGACCTTGGCCCTACCATCGTCACCGTGCCGCAGGTGTTCGAACAGCTTTGGGCCGAATGTGGGCGCGATTTCCGCAAGGATGTCGATCTGCGCCCAATTGATCCCTATTATGAGATCCGCTGGCGCGATGGCTCTGTCTTTACTGTCCGCCAAGACGAGCAGGCGATGATCGAAGAGGTGGCCCGCCTCAGCCCCCGCGATGTTCCGGGCTACAAGCGCTTCCTGAAGGATAGTGAGGCGCGCTACCAGTTCGGCTTCGAGGGGTTGGGCCGCCGCCCGATGAATAAGCTGATGGATCTGATCCGCGAATTGCCGGGTTTCGTCAGGCTGCGCGCCGACCGCTCCGTCTATGCCCATGCCAGCGCCCGCGTGCGTGATCCGCGCTTGCGCATGGCGCTGTCGTTTCACCCGCTCTTCATCGGGGGTGATCCGACGCATGTGACCTCGATGTATATTCTCGTCAGCCATCTCGAGAAAGAATTCGGGGTGCATTACGCGATGGGCGGTGTGCAGGCGATGGCCGATGCGATGGTGCGCGTGATCGAGGATCAGGGCGGCACCGTACGGCGCGGTGTCGAGGTGGATGAGATCACCGTGACCGCTGGCCAAGCCGATGGCGTCATCACAAGTGATGGTGAGCGTATCGCCGCCGATATCGTGGTGTCGAACGCCGATCCGGGGCATACCTACGATCGGCTTTTGCGCAACCAGACCAAGCGGCGCTGGACGCCCGCGCGCCTGAACCGCGCGCGGTGGTCCATGGGCCTGTTCGTCTGGTATTTCGGAACCAAGGGGACCAAGGGCAAATGGGCCGACGTGGGTCACCACACGATCCTGAATGGGCCGCGCTACAAGGGGCTGCTCAACGATATCTTCATGAAGCGACATCTGGCCCATGACATGTCGGTCTATCTCCACCGCCCCTCGGTCACCGATCCCTCTGTCGCGCCCTCTGGTGACGATACCTTCTATGCGCTCAGCCCGGTGCCGAACCTGCATGGGCAGGGCAGCGTTGATTGGGCCGCGATGCAAGAGACCTATCGCCAAAGGCTTGCAAAGGTGTTGAACGATCACCTGATGCCCGGTTTCGAGGATCATCTGTCAGCCAGCCACATCTTGAACCCTGCTGATTTCGAAACCCGTTACCTCAGCCCTCATGGCGCGGGCTTCAGCCTTGAACCCAGAATTTTCCAATCGGCGTGGTTTAGGCCGCACAACATCTCCGAGGAATTCGGGAACCTCTTTCTCGTCGGCGCGGGCACACATCCCGGCGCGGGTATCCCGTCTGTCGTCACCTCATCCGAGGTGCTGACCCAACTCGTCCCCGACGCGCCGCGCCCCTATGTGCGGCTTGATACCAAGGTTGCCGCCGAATGATCCGGCCTGATGATCTGGAATGGTGCCGCAATGCGATCCGTGAGGGGTCGTATTCCTTTCATGCGGCCTCCAAGCTGCTGCCTGCCGATGTGCGTGATGCGGCCTTAGCGCTTTATGCCTTTTGCCGGGTCGCCGATGACGAAGTCGATTTCGGTGCGAACAAGCCCGCCGCCGTGCTGCGGCTGCGTGACCGGCTCGAACTGGCCTATGCCGGTCGGCCCAAGGATGCGCCGGCGGACCGTGCCTTTGCCAGCTTGATCGAAGACTACGAGATGCCGCGCGCTTTGCCCGAGGCGCTCTTGGAAGGTTTGGCTTGGGACGGGATGGAGCGGCGCTATGCCAGCCTGTCCGATCTGCGCGCCTATTCTGCGCGTGTCGCCTCGGCGGTGGGGGCGATGATGTGCGTGCTGATGGGCGTGCGCGACCCCAACGCCTTGGCGCGGGCTTGCGATCTGGGGGTTGCGATGCAGCTCACCAACATCGCCCGCGATGTTGGCGAAGATGCGCGTGCGGGCCGGCTGTACCTGCCGACCGATTGGCTGGACGAGGCGGGGATCGATGTTGCCGCCTTTTTGGCTGATCCGCGCCCCTCGCCTGATATTCGGCGGATGGTGCGTCGCCTTTTGACCGAGGCTGACAGGCTTTATTACCGCTCGGAGGCGGGGGTAAAGGCACTGCCAATTGCCGCGCGACCCGGCATTTTCGCGGCGCGCCATTGCTATGACGCGATCGGGCGCAAGCTGGCACGCGGCGGATATGACAGCGTCACCTGCCGCGCCTTCACCACGCGCGGTCAGAAAATGCGCCTTTTGGGGTGGTCGATCATGCGGGCGGGCGTGGTCAGCGTCTTGCCGCAAAGCCCGGTGATCTATGCCCGCCCCTTGCCTGAGGTGGCCTTTCTGGTCGAGGCGGCGGCGCATCCGGTCGATGCCAAGGCGGGCTGGGGCGACAATCTTTTGGCGGTTCTGTCGCAGCTCGAGGCGCGTGACCGCGACGATGACGGCTTGGCGCGCGGGGCGTGACGCCCTATGTCCCAATCATGGATTGGGCATTATTCGCGATTTTTCTGGCCGCTTGCGGCGCGGCCGCCACGACCGGCTCGATGTTCATGCCGGGCGCGTGGTATCGCGGCCTGTCGAAACCAAGCTGGACACCGCCTGATTGGGTCTTTCCGGTCGCGTGGACGGTGCTTTACCTGTCATCAGCCGTTGCCGCCGCACGCGTTGCACCACTTGAGGGTGCGGCCTATGGCATGGCGTTCTGGGCGATGCAGATCGCGTTCAACACGCTCTGGACCCCAGTGTTCTTCGGCTTGCGGCGGATCAGGGCCGCGTTTTTCATCATGCTTGGCCTGTGGATCGCGGTGGCGGGCACGATGGTCAGTTTCATCCAGCTCGACTGGATCGCAGGCGCGCTTTTCGTGCCTTACCTGATCTGGGTCACCATTGCGGGCGCGCTGAACGCCAGCGTTTGGATGCGCAACCGGGCGGAGGCGGCCCAACCCACAAGCTGAAATGCAAAAGGCGCCCCGAGAGGCGCCTTTTTGTTTCATCGACCGCAAAGATCAGCTGAGCGAGCGCTCGACCTCTTCGCGTTCGAAAATCTCGATGACATCGCCCTTGCGGATATCTTCGTAATTCTCGAAGGCCATGCCGCATTCTTGGCCCGATTGCACTTCCTTGACCTCGTCCTTGAAGCGCTTGAGGGTCTTGAGCGTGCCTTCGTGTATCACGACATCGTCGCGCAACAGGCGCACGCCAGCCGAGCGGCGCGCAACGCCCTCGGTGACCAGACAGCCCGCAACATTGCCAACGCCCGAGACCTTGAAGACTTCGCGGATCTCGGCATAGCCGATGAAGTTTTCGCGGATTTCGGCACCCAAAAGGCCCGAGGCTGCGGCCTTCACATCATCCACAAGGTCGTAGATCACCGAGTAATAGCGGATTTCCACGCCCTTTTGATTGGCGCTGCTGCGCGCGGGCGCATTTGCACGGACGTTGAAGCCGATGACCGGTGCGCCCGAGGCTTCGGCAAGGCCGATATCGGACTCAGTGATCGCGCCCACGCCGTAATGCAGAACGCGCACCCGCACCTCTTCGTTGCCGATCTTTTCCATCGCTTGCACGATGGCTTCTGCAGAGCCTTGCACATCGGCTTTGACCACGATGGGCAACTCGGCCACGCTCTTGTCGGCCTTGGCCTTGGCCAAAAGCTGATCCAGCGTTGTCGCGGCACCAACGGCGGCGCGCTTGTCCTTGGCGGCCTGATGACGGTATTCCGCGATCTCGCGGGCCTGCGCCTCGGTCGCGACGACGTTGAGAACATCGCCTGCTTCCGGTGTGCCGTTCAGTCCCAAAACCTCGACAGGTACCGAAGGGCCCGCTTCCTTGATGCGCTCGCCACGGTCGTTCTCCATCGCGCGGACCTTGCCCCACTGTTCGCCGACGACAAAGATGTCGCCCTGCTTCAGCGTGCCTTTTTGAACCAGCACGGTCGCCACCGGGCCACGGCCCACATCAAGCTGCGCTTCGATCACCGCACCTTCGGCGGGGCGATCGGGGTTGGCGTTCAGTTCGAGGATTTCGGCCTGAAGCGCGATGGCCTCAAGCAATTCGGGCAAGCCTTGGCCTGACACGGCAGATACTTCGACATCCTGCACATCGCCCGACATCTTTTCCACGACGACTTCGTGCTGCAACAGATCGGTGCGCACCTTGTCTGCATTCGCAGCAGGTTTGTCGATCTTGTTGATCGCAATGATCATCGGCACCTTGGCGGCCTTGGCGTGGTTGATCGCCTCGATCGTCTGAGGCATGACCGCGTCATCGGCGGCCACGACCAGCACGACGATATCGGTGACATGCGCACCGCGCGCCCGCATCGAGGTAAAGGCTGCGTGGCCGGGTGTGTCGAGGAAAGTCAGAACCGCGCCGCTTTCGGTCGTCACCTGGTAGGCGCCGATATGCTGCGTGATGCCGCCGGCTTCGCCCGAGACGACATTTGCCTTGCGGATACGGTCGAGAAGCGAGGTCTTGCCGTGGTCGACATGGCCCATGATCGTGATGACCGGTGGGCGCGGCCGAAGATCGCCAGCATTGTCGTTGACCGAGACGATGACGTCTTCGACATCAGCGTCAGAGACGCGCTGCACCCGGTGGCCGAATTCCTCGATGATCAATTCCGCCGTATCGGCATCGATCGCCTGATTCTGCGTGACCATCATGCCCATTTTCATGAGCGATTTCACGACATCGGCGGCGCGCTCGGCCATGCGGTTGGCGAGTTCCGAGACGAGGATCGTCTCGGGCAACTGCACATCGCGCACGACCTTTTCGCGGTCGACCATGCCGCCCATCGCCTTTTGGCGCTGACGTTCTTGTTTCCGCTTCATCGCCGCCATAGAGCGCTGACGACCGCCTTCGCCGCCGGTCAGCGCTTGGCTGACCGTCAGCTTGCCCGAGCGACGCTCGCTGTCGCGTTCGGCTGTGCGTGCGCGGCCTGCGCGATCATCTTCTTCGGCCTTGCGGCGTGTGGGAGGCGGCAAGGGCTTGTTCGCCCCGCCGCGCGAGCCCGGCGTCGCAGCAGCGGCGGCTTCGACAGCGGCAGGGTCGCTGACCACTTCTTTGGGCGCAGCAGAGGCGGGGGCGTTGCGGCGTGCATCTTCTTCGGCACGGCGACGCGTTTCTTCCTCTTCCTTGGCGCGCAGGGCCTCTTCGCGCTCACGGTCTTCGCGTTCCTTGGCCTCGGCCTCGGCACGGCGACGGACGCGATCATCCTCGCGATCTTTTTCTTCCTGCTGACGGCGCGCTTCGTCCTCGACCTCGCGGGCCTTGGCGTTTTGCAGCGCCTTCAGGCGGCGTTCGAGTTCTGCATCGGGGACGGATTTTTCCCGCTTACCGCCCTCGGCATTCTGTGCCGCGGCGGATTGTGTGCCGGGTTTGGGGACAACCACGCGCTTGCGCTTGGTCTCGACCACGACGCTTTTGCTGCGTCCGCGCGAGAAGCTCTGGCTGACGCGGCCCGAAAGGGCGCCACCAGAAAGGCCAAGGGGTTTTTTTCCGTCCGTGTCGCTCATGCGTTCCGTTCGTCTTTCCCGGCGGGGTGTCCGCCGTCTGCCTTGCGCAGGCCTTGTAGTTTCGCGGCACCCTCTACAACACGAGGGGCCAAACCACCAGCGGCAAGCGCGCCATGTATCACACTTTGGCGTCCGAATGCCAAACCCAATTCCTGGGCTGTCAGGACGCTGAAATAGCGGGCACCCGTGGGTGTCCACAGCTTGGATTTGCCCCGTTCAGAGCCATCGGTGGCCTGAAGCAGAACCTTGACCTGTTTGGTGGCCAACCAATCCTTTACCTTCTCGAAGCCGGCGACGGCTTCGCCTGCTTTGCGCGACAGCGCGATCAGATCGGTCAGCCGCCGGATCAAGCCCGCCTCGACCCGATCGAGCAGATCGGGCGGGATGGTCACCGGCTGCTTGGCAGCCCGCGAAAAGAGGTTCTTCTTTATCGCAAGCTCAAGTGCCGCGCGGTCGGCCGACACCCAGATACCGCGGCCGGGCAGCTTTTCGGCCAGATCCGGCGCGACCTGCCCATCGGGGCCGATGACGAAACGGATCAAGCCGTTCTTGGGCTGAACCTCGGCGGTGGCGATACACCGCCGCTCTGGCCCGTCCTCCCGTTCTGTTTTCTGTCCGCCCCGGCTCATCTGCGGGTCTCCGAAGGGGAGGGCCTTAGCCCTCCGCCTCCTCGGCTTCGGCTGCGGCCTGTGCTTCCAGCTCCTCGATCGTGACCCAGCCCAGTTTGACGCGGGCTGTCATGATCATGTTCTGCGCCTCTTCAAGGCTGACTTCGAAGGGCTCGAGCAGACCATCATCCTTGACCCGTTCGCCATTCACCGTGGTCCAGCCACCGGCCAGTTCCCAATCGGCGCAGGTCGCGAAGTCATCGAGCGATTTGATGCCATCCTCGCCCAGCGCAACAAGCATCTGGGGCGTCAGACCGTCGAATTCAACAAGCGCGTCCTCGACACCCAAAGCGCGGGCTTTTTCCAAGGCTTTCTTGTTCTGCTCTTCAAGGTAATCGCGGGCGCGCGCCTGAAGCTCACCTGCGGTACCTTCGTCGACGCCCTCGATAACCAACAGCTCGTCCATTTCGACATAGGCGACCTCTTCAAGCGAGGTGAACCCTTCGGAGACAAGCAGCTGAGCAAAGAATTCGTCAAGGTCGAGCGTGTCCATGAACAGGCGCGTGCGCTCTTCGAACTCGGCCTGACGGCGCTTGGATTCTTCTTCTTCGGTCAAGATGTCGATGTCGAGGCCGGTCAACTGGCTGGCCAGACGCACGTTCTGACCGCGCCGACCGATGGCAAGCGACAGCTGCTCGTCGGGAACGACGACCTCGATGCGCTCGGCCTCTTCGTCGATGACGACCTTGGACACTTCGGCAGGCTGAAGCGCGTTCACTAGGAATGTGGCGGCATCTTCGTTCCACGGGATGATGTCGATCTTCTCGCCCTGAAGCTCGTTGACCACGGCTTGGACGCGCGAGCCGCGCATACCGACACAGGCGCCGACGGGGTCGATAGAGTTGTCATAAGAGATGACGGCGATCTTGGCGCGCGAACCGGGGTCGCGGGCGACGGCCTTGATCTCGATGATGCCGTCATAGATCTCGGGCACTTCCATCTTGAACAGCTCGGCCATGAATTCCGGCGCGGTGCGCGACAGGAAGATCTGCGGCCCGCGTGCTTCGCGGCGCACATCCTTGATGTAGCAGCGGATGCGGTCGCCGTTGCGATAGGCCTCGCGGCCGATTTTCTCGTTGCGGCGCAAAACGCCTTCGCCACGACCCACATCCACGATGACGTTGCCGTATTCCTCGCGCTTAACGACGCCGTTGATGATGGTGCCGGCGCGGTCGCGGAATTCTTCGTACTGGCGGTCACGCTCGGCTTCGCGGACCTTTTGCAAGATCACCTGCTTGGCCGATTGGGCGGCGATCCGGCCCAGTTCGACGGGTGGGATCTCGTCGATGATGACATCGCCCACCTTGGGATCATCGAGATAGGGCTTGGCCTGTGCGACGGTCAGCTCGGCCTTTTCGTTTTCGACGGCGTCATCTTCGACGACCGTGCGCACGCGCGTAAACGAGGCGCGACCGGTCTTGCGGTCGATCTTGACGCGAATGTCGAGATCGGCGCCGTAACGCGACTTGGCCGCGCGGGCGAGGGATTCTTCCATCGCTTCCACGACCAGCGAGGGGTCGATCATCTTTTCGCGTGCCACCGCATCCGCGGTTTGCAACAGTTCCAGCTGGTTGGCTGACGTGATGGACATTGTGGTTAATCCTCCGCCTTCGAGGTGTCTTCCTCGATCTCGTCAAATTGTGTTTCGTCGATAATTCCAGCCGCTTTGCGCGCCCGGAGCATTTCACGGATCAGCTCGTCGGTCAGGATCAGCTTGGCATCCGACAACCAGTCGAAATGCAGGCCGACCGTGATGGTTTCGCCGCCTTCTTCGATATTCACGAGAACCTCGTCACCCTCGACACCGGCCAACAGGCCGCGAAAGCGCCGCCGCCCGTCGATCATCTCGGTGGTCTCGACGCGGGCCTCGTAACCTTCCCAATTCTCGAAATCCTTGAGCCGGGTCAGCGGCCGATCGATTCCAGGGCTGGAGACTTCCAGCGCATAGGGGTCTTCGAGCGGGTCTTCGACATCCAGCACCGCGCTGACAGCTGTCGAGACAAGGGCGCATTCATCCACTTCGATCCCGCCATTGGGGCGTTCGATCATGATCTGCAAGGTATTGCTTTTGCCACCCATCAGGCGAATGCGCACGACTTCGAACCCCATATCTTCGATGACAGGGGTCAGGATCTCGGCCATGCGCCGGTCGATGGCGGTCTTGGCGATGAGGTCGTTCATGTCGCTGACATACCTTCAGAAACGAAAAAACGGGCCGCGCGGCCCGTCGAACTTGTCCGGTGGTGCCATCCGGTTTGGACCCGGGGGCGCCGCTGTTGACCGCCATATAGGGGGAATCACCGCGCGGTGCAAGCCTATGCGCCGGGGCGGCCCATGCAGGGATCGCGCGTTGCCTTGGGCGCGCGATTGGCACAAGCTGTCGTTCGCCATTGTAACGAAGGGAGTTGTTGATGCGCACACGTGCCGCTGTTGCGATCGAGGCCGGAAAGCCGCTGCAAATCATGGAAGTGAACCTTGAAGATCCCAAGGCCGGTGAGGTTTTGGTCGAGATCAAGGCCACGGGTATTTGCCATACCGATGAATTCACCTTGTCGGGTGCCGACCCCGAGGGGCTGTTTCCCTGTATTCTGGGCCATGAGGGGGCGGGCGTTGTCTTGGCCGTGGGCGAGGGTGTCACCACGCTGAAACCCGGCGATCATGTCATCCCGCTTTACACGCCGGAATGCCGCCAGTGCTATTCCTGCCTCTCGGGCAAGACGAACCTTTGCACCGCGATCCGCAATACCCAAGGCCAAGGGCTGATGCCTGACGGGACCACGCGCTTTTCGATGCTCGATGGCACACCGATCTTTCATTACATGGGCTGTTCGACCTTTGCCAACCACACGGTGATGCCGGAAATCGCGCTTGCCAAGGTGCGGCCCGACGCGCCCTTCGACAAGATCTGCTATATCGGCTGCGGCGTGACGACGGGGATCGGTGCCGTGATCAACACCGCCGGCGTCGAGATCGGTTCGACCGCCGCGGTCTTCGGGCTTGGTGGTATCGGGCTCAACGTGATCCAAGGGCTGCGCATGGCGGGCGCGGATATGATCATCGGTGTCGATCTGAACGACGCCAAGGAAGAGATGGCGCGCAAATTCGGGATGACGCATTTCATCAACCCCGCGAAAATCGAAGGTTCGGTCGTGCAGGCGATCGCTGACCTGACCAAGCGCGGGATCGATCACATTGGCGGCGTTGACTACAGTTTCGACGCGACGGGCAACGTCAAAGTCATGCGCGACGCGCTGGAATGCGCGCATCGCGGCTGGGGCGTTTCGGTGATTATCGGGGTGGCGCCCGCAGGGGCCGAGATTGCGACGCGACCTTTCCAACTTGTCACTGGCCGGGTTTGGAAGGGCACGGCCTTCGGTGGGGCCAAGGGGCGCACCGATGTGCCGAAATTCGTGGATTGGTACATGGATGGGAAGATCGAGATCGATCCGATGATCACCCACACCATGCCCCTCGACGAGATCAACAATGCCTTCGCGCTGATGCATGCGGGAAAATCGATCCGCTCGGTCGTGGTCTATTGATCCGATGAACGCCCCCGTGGGCCTCGTGATCCGCCCTGTCACCAAGGCCGATGTCGCGGCCTTGGTGGAAATCATGCTGCCGGTGTTCCGCGCGGGCGAGACCTATGCCATCGATCCCGACATCACGCAGGAGGGGGCGATTGCCTATTGGTGCAGCGCCGAGAAGACGGTTTTTGTTGCCGAGGCGCGCGACCATATCATGGGAAGTTATTACATCCGTCCCAATCAGGGCGGCGGCGGGGCGCATGTGTGCAATTGCGGGTTCGTCACCGCGGGAGCCGCGCAAGGCAAGGGCGTGGCGCGCGCGATGCTGGATCATGCATTGGCCACGGCAAAAGCGCAGGGCTATCGCGCGATGCAGTTCAATTTCGTCGTGGCCAGCAATCAGCGCGCGGTCGCGATATGGGAGCGTGCGGGCTTTGGCATCGTCGGGCGGTTGCCCGGCGCTTTTGCCCATCCCAAGCATGGCGATGTCGATGCCTTGGTGATGTGGAAAGATCTTGGGGTGCGGCCTTGAAACGGAGGCTTGCAGCCCTTGCCCTTGTGGCGTTCTGCCCGCTTGGCCCGGCCTTGGCCGAGATACCGCCGCTTGCCGTGGCAAGCGCGGCGGGCAGCATCGCGATCTCGCTTTTCGACATCGCCGATATCGCCGTATCGGAATCGGGCGCGATCACCGAGATCTTCATCACCCTGATGCCCGGTGCCGATGCGCAATTGGCGGCGCTTGGCCCAACCGAGGGTGAGCGGCTGATCGCCCATATCTGCGGCCTGAATTTCCAAAGCGCGCCCATGCGCTTGCCACTGACAGGGCATCTTTACCTTGTGCAGACCACGATGATGCGTGGCTGGGCGCTACAGGCGCTTTGGCAAGGCACAGCCAGCTGCGAGACGCTGTCGCCCGAGATTTTCGTCGATTGAATGTCGGGCTTTGCCCCGTTCTTCTTGTTCGGGGGGCTCTGCCCCCGGCCTACGGCCTCCCCCGGGATATTTATGAAACAGAGAAGGGGCGGGCGCGTTAACCTTGATGCTGGGTTAACTGTCAGGCGCACTTGTAACGGGCGAGGAAGGTTTTGACCGCCTCTGCGGCGACGCGGTCGATCTCATCCGCGCTGGGGTCTTTCTCGATGCCGAAAAGAACCTTGAGCATCAGATCGGCGCGGCACAGCTGGGCCAGCTGATCGGCGGCCAAGAAACTGTCTTCGATGGCAAGTGATTTGCGCGCTTTCGGGCTGTCGAGATACTGGGCGATCTTGCGCCCCCATTTCTTGGGCCCGCTTTCATAAAAGGCGCGGCCAAGCTCGGGGAAGCGCTGGGCCTCGGCGACGCAAACGCGGAACATGTCTTGGCCGAAGCGCGACAGGAAAAACGTGATCAGCGTCTTGCAGATCACATGCAGCGTTTCTTCGACGGTCAGGTTGTTGGTATCGTCGAGGAATTCCACCTCGGCCTGTTGGGCGCACTCGGCCTCGAGTACGGCGAGGAAAAGATGCTGCTTGTCGGGAAAATAGCTGTAGAGCGTGGCCTTTGACACGCCGGCATCGCGCGCGATGACATCGACGCTGGCACCCTCATAGCCTTCGCGCATGAAGACAGAGCGCGCGCCTTCGATCACCTGATCGAATTTGCGACCTTTCTTGATCTGCGCTGGTGCGTTCATTCTAGTCTCCCCTACGGAACAAACGTAAACCATTCAGTTCAGTTTCGGCAAGGATTTCGACGCAGCGCACATGGATGCGGGATGGATGGACTCTGTGTGCGAGGCGGATTAGCCAAGCGATATGATCGAAATCTTTCTCAAGACATTGCCGTTTTTCGCCCTGATCGGCTTGGGCTGGCAGGCGTGCCGCAGCGGGTTCTTTACCGCCGAGGCGGCGGCCTATCTGACGAAATTCGTCTTTTACTTCGCGTTGTCGGCGATGCTGTTTCGCTTTGCCGCGAACCTGTCGCTGTCCGAGATCCTCGATTGGTGGTTTGTGGCGGCTTATTTGTGGGGCTGTTTCGTCGTCTATGCCATCGCCACGGCGGTAGCCTTTTTGCGTGGTCGTTCGATTGCCGAAGCGGCGGTCGAGGCGCAATGTGCGGTGATCGGCAATACCGGGTTTCTGGGCGTGCCGATGCTGATCGTCTTGATGGGCGAGGCGGCGGCGGGCCCTGTGCTGATGGTCTTGGCGCTGGATCTGATCGTGTTTTCCTCGATCATCGTGATCTTGATCACCGGCAGCCGTGATGGGCGGATGTCGCTGGGCATCGTCAAGACGGTCGGTCTGGGCCTCGTCAAGAACCCGATGATCGTGTCGATGGTGCTGGGGTTGAGTTGGTCCGCAACGGGTATGCCCTTGCCGGGGCCGGTCAACGAATTCTTGGGTATTCTGGGCGCGGCGGCGACGCCCGGGGCGCTGTTTGCCATCGGTGCCTCGCTTGCCGGGAAATCGGCCGAGCGGATCGAGGTGGCGGGGTGGTTGAGTTTCTGCAAGCTGGTGCTGCACCCGGCGGCGGTGGCATTCGCGGCGCTGTTGCTGTTTCCGGTGCCGACATTCGAGGCGGCCGTGATGATCGCGGCGGCGTCATTGCCGGTGGCGGGCAACATCTTCATGCTGGCGCAGCATTACGGCGTTGCGCCGCAACGGGTATCGGCGGCGATATTGGTGTCGACGGTGGTGTCGATTCTGACCGTGTCGGTGGTCATCGCCTGGGTATCCGAGATGGCGGGGATCATGCCGGGCGGCTGACGGAGGAGATGACAGGATGGAAACGATTTCCGAGAACCGCTGTTTCGGCGGCACGCAAGGTGTCTATCGCCATGCATCCGATGCCACGGGCACGGAGATGACATTCGGCCTGTTCCTGCCTGCCGAGGCGGCCGAGGGGCCGGTGCCGGTTTTGTGGTATCTGTCTGGGCTGACCTGTACGCACGCCAATGCGATGGAAAAGGCGGGGGCGCAGCAATGGGCGGCCGAGCAAGGTATCGCACTGATCTTTCCCGACACCTCGCCGCGTGGGGCGGGTGTGCCCGATGATACAGGTTATGATCTGGGGCAGGGGGCGGGGTTCTATGTGAACGCGACCCAAGACCCTTGGGCCAAGCATTTCCAGATGTGGAGCTATATAACCGATGAATTGCCCGCGGCGCTGTTCAAGCGCTTTGCGCTCGATGAGGCGCGACAAGCGATCACCGGGCATTCGATGGGCGGACATGGCGCGCTGACCATCGCGATGAGCTTTCCGGATCGCTTCGCCAGCGTCTCGGCACTCGCGCCGATCTGTAACCCGATGGAAAGCGATTGGGGCCGCAAGCAGTTCGCGGCCTATCTGGGCACGGATGCCGCGCTGTGGGCGGCGCATGATGCCACGGAACTGATGCGCGCGCGTGGTTTTGCGGGGCCGATCCTGATCGATACCGGCACGGCGGACCAGTTCGGGCATCACTTGGGGACCGCGGCCTTGGCGGGGGCCATCGCCGCGCGGCGTCAGCATGCGACGATCCGGTTTCAGCCGGGCTATGATCACAGCTATTACTTCGTTTCGACCTTCATGGAGGATCACGTGAATTTCCACGCCGAGGCGCTTTATGGGGTGGGCGCATGACACCGCAGGCCGTGATTTTCGACATCGGGAATGTGCTGATCGGTTGGCAGCCCGAGGATTACTATGATCGCGTCTATGGCGAGGATCGCCGTCGCGCGCTGTTTGCCGAGGTCGATCTGCACTGGATGAACGAGAGGGTGGATCGTGGTGAGCCCTTTACGCAAGTCATCTATGAAACCGCTGATGCGCATCCGAAATGGCGCGCCGAAATCCGGGATTGGCATGACAGCTGGATCGAATTGGCAACGCCCGTGATCCATCATTCCGTTACGCTGTTGCGGCGGTTGCGCGCCAAGGGGGTGCCGGTGCATTGCCTGACGAATTTCGGGGTGGACAGCTACGCCTATGCCCAGACGCAGTTCGATTTCCTGAACGAGTTCGATATCGAGTTTGTCTCGGGGCGGATGCAGGTGACCAAACCCGATCCGCGCATCTACGAGATGGTCGAGGCGGAATTGGGTGTGGCGCCGGGCGCGATCCTGTTCGCCGATGACCGGGAGGCCAATATCAAGGTCGCGCTCGATCGTGGATGGCAGGCCCATCTTTTCGAGCATCCACAGGGATGGGCTGACCGCTTGGTCGCGGCAGGGCTGTTGAGCGCGGATGAGGCAGCGGCGTGAGCGTTCCCTTGATCGGGCCCGAGGTCGAGGCGCGGCTGGATTGGCTGGGCCTGTGCGATGCGATCGAGGCTGGGCATGCGCGGCCAAGGGCCGAGATCGCGGACAGTTTCCTCTATCGCGGGGGCGATACGCTGCTCAGCCGCGCGGCGTGGATTGATGGCTTGGGGCAGTTGGTCAAGACGGCGACGATCTTTCCGGGCAATGCGGGTTTGGGCAAACCGGCGGTGAACGGGTCGGCGGCGCTTTATTCCGACACGGATGGAACGCTGGCCGCGATTGTCGATTTCCACCTGCTGACCAAGTGGAAGACGGCAGGCGACAGCCTGTGTGCCGCGCGGATGTTGGCGCGGCCCGATAGTGCGGCCATCCTGATCGTGGGGGCCGGAACGGTCGCGGCCTCGCTCCGGGAGGCGTATGGCGCGCTTTTCCCGGATGCGCGGTTTACGGTCTGGAACCGCAGCCGCGCAGGCGCAGAGCGGCTGGCGGCGCGCTACCCCGGCATGGGGGTGGCCAATGATCTGGCTGCCGCTGTTGGCGAAGCCGACATCATAACCTGTGCCACCATGGCCACCGATCCGGTGTTGAAGGGCGCGTGGCTGCGACCGGGCCAGCATGTTGATCTGATCGGCGCCTATCGACCCGACATGCGCGAGGCCGATGATGAGGCGCTGCGCCGCGCCCGCATCTTCGTCGACAGCCGCGCCACGACCATCGGCCATATCGGCGAGTTGAAGATCCCGCTGGCCCATGGGGTGATATCCCAGCGCGATGTGGTTGCCGATTATTATGACCTTGCAACGGGTGCCTTTGCCCGGCGGTCGGACGACGAGATCACGCTGTTCAAGAACGGCGGTGGCGCGCATCTCGACCTGATGACGGCGCGGTATGTTTTGGATCGGGCGGGCGGCTAAAGCGTGGCCGCCAGCCTTGCGCCCTGATCGATCGCACGTTTCGCATCAAGCTCGGCGGCGACGTCGGCGCCGCCGATGATGTGGGGGGTCAGGCCGCGGGCGGTCAGGGTGTCGGCGAGGCTGCGTTCGACCTCTTGGCCGGCGCAGAGCACGATGGTGTCGACCGCGATCAAGGTGGGGTTCTCGCGGCCCGCGCCATGGCTGATGTGCAGGCCATCGGCATCGATCCCCTCGTAATTCACGCCCGCGATCATCTTGACGCCCTTCATCTGAAGGCTGGCGCGGTGAATCCAGCCCGTGGTCTTGCCAAGGCGTTTGCCGGGTTTCTCGGGCTTGCGTTGCAGCATCACGACCTGCCGTGCGGGGGCTGTGGGCTGCGGCCCTTCGGGGGCAAGGCCGCCGCGATGGGCCGCGGGGTCGGTGACGCCCCATTCGCGCATCCACAGATCGGGGGAAAGGGTGGGGCTTTCGCCCTGATGCGTCAGGTATTCGGCCATGTCGAAGCCGATGCCGCCCGCCCCGATGATGGCGACGCGCTGGCCCACAGGCGCGCGGCCCGCCAGCACATCGACGTAACTTAGCACATTCGGCCCATCCTGGCCCGGAATGCCCGGGTCGCGGGGGCGGACGCCGGTGGCGATGATCACCTCGTCAAAGCCTGTCAGATCATCGGCGCTGGGCGCTGTGCCAAGGCGCAAATCGACGCCCGCCGTAGCAAGGGAAGTGGCGAACCAATCGACAAGGCCGATGAATTCTTCCTTGCCGGGGATGGTCTTGGCCATGTTGAGTTGGCCGCCGATTTGGAGCGCCTTGTCCCAGAGCGTCACGCCATGCCCGCGTTCGGCGGCGACAAGGGCCGCCATCATGCCAGCGGCGCCCGCGCCGACCACGGCGATGCGCTTGGGCGTGGTGGCCTTGGTGTAGCGCAATTCCGTCTCATGACAGGCGCGGGGGTTCACAAGGCAACTGGTCAGCTTGCCGGAAAATGTATGGTCAAGACAGGCCTGATTGCATGCGATGCAGGGCGCGATCTGGCCTGCCTGACCCGCCATCGCCTTGGCCACGAAATCGGGATCGGCCAGAAAGGGGCGCGCCATGCTGACCATGTCGGCACAGCCTGTGGCCAGAACATCCTCGGCCACCTCGGGGGTGTTGATGCGGTTCGACGTGATGATGGGGATGCCCACCTTGCCCATCAGCTTTTGTGTCACCCAAGCAAAGGCCTTGCGCGGGACGGAGGTGGCGATGGTGGGGATGCGCGCCTCGTGCCAGCCGATACCGGTGTTGAGGATGGTGGCGCCCGCCGCCTCGATCGCTTGCGCGAGTTGCACGACTTCTTCATGGGTCGAGCCATTGGGGATCAGGTCGATCATCGACAGGCGGTAGATGATGATGAAATCGGGGCCGACGGCGGCGCGGGCGCGGGCCACCACCTCGACCGGCAGGCGCATCCGGTTCTCATAGCTGCCGCCCCAGCGGTCGGTGCGGCGGTTGGTGTGGGTGACGAGGAACTGGTTGAGGAAATACCCCTCGCTGCCCATGACCTCGACCCCGTCATAGCCCGCTTGTTGTGCGCGGATGGCGGCGGTGACGATATCGGCGATCTGTTTCTCGATCCCCTCCTCATCCAGTTCTTTGGGCGGAAAAGGCGAGATGGGCGATTTGACGGCCGAAGGGGCGACACAATCGGGCGAATAGGCATAGCGCCCGGCATGGAGGATCTGCATCGCGATCTTGCCGCCCGCGTCATGGACGGCATCGGTGACAATGCGGTGGTTGGCGACGTCTTGATCGGTGAAAAGCCCCGCCGCGCCGGGGAATACGCCGCCCTCGCGGTTGGGCGCCATGCCGCCGGTCACGATCAGCCCGACATGGCCGCGCGCGCGTTCGGCGTAAAAAGCCGCAACGCGCGGCCAATCGCGGGTCTCTTCAAGCCCGGTATGCATCGAGCCCATCAGCACGCGGTTTTTCAGCGTGGTGAAACCCAGATCGAGCGGCGCCAGAAGATGCGGATAACCTGTCTTGCCCATGAACCCCTCCGTTCCCTGATCAGCAGGTAAACCCGAGGCGCGGCCTGTGTCACGCTCAACGCCGCGTCACGCCGAACTCAGCGGACCGTGGTTTCGGCGCAGTGGCGGCGAAAGGCGCGTTTGAGCATTTCCAACTCATCGCGCAATAGCGCGAGCTCGACCCTGAAATCCTCGTCCAGCGGGGCGCCGGCCATCAAGGTGATGCGATCAAGCACGCCCCCCGTGGTGATCGAACGAATCGCGATGACCTGAACACCATCGGCGATTACGGCTGCGGGGAGGTCGAGTAAGACACGCCAACTGTCCGGTCTTGCCTCGTCGGGGGTGAGCGCGGCGATGGCCACCACCTTGCCTTCGTGAACGGCCTCCAAACCTTGCTGCATCGCCGGGTTGCTGCCGGTCAGCACAGCCTCATAGCGGCCTGCCTGCAGTCTGACCCGAACAAGCGTTTCACCCGACATCGGCTAAAGACCCCTTTCAAATATCGGCGCGCGGTGCGCGAAGCATGACCATGTCCCAGATCGCGATCCGGTTCATTTCGGGGCCTTCGAAAATCAGATCGAGCCACGCCTTTTCGATGCGCCGCTCGTTGATCTTGGTATAGGCCAGATCGAATTCTGCGAGCGCATGATCCCCGGTGAAAGCGAATTGGCGCACGATCTGTTCATGGTTGGGGCCATGTTGGATGTTTAGGCGTGCATAGATCTCGATCGGTTGTTCCCGCTCCAACGTCAGTTGGACTCGAAAGAAATGTCCAAGGCTGAGCCCCTCAAGCGCGGCGGCGGGCAGGTCTTGCACCAGCGATAGAAATGATCCGTCGAAACGGTAGACATCCAGCACGAGCCCGAATGCCGCACCGGCCCTTTCGCCGTGGATCGGCTCTTGGCGAAGGGAAAGATCGGACTTGTTCGCATCATGAAACATGGTCACGCCTGCGCCCAGCGCAAGCGGAGAGGCGAAATCGACATAGCCGCGCGGGGAAAGCCGTGACTGCCATGGCCCCGCCCTTTCGGCCCAGTCGCACTGATCGAGCTGTCGCTTGTCGACCTCAAGCTGACCGACGCGGGCGAAAAGCTCGCTCGTGGCGGATGCGGCCAATTGGTCGATGTCGTCGCGCATGGCGCGCAGGCGGTGATTGATGCCAAGCAGATCGCGAGGCGCCATCGCCTTTGGGGCTTTCAGCTCGCGCTCAAGTCGCCGAAGCGGATCGGCCATACCGAAAAAACCGAACAAACTCGTACTGTCTTTACCCATGCAAACACTACCCTTCGGATCGAAAGCCGTCAGTCTGGTGCATATGGATGCATTACAAAGCTGGCGGTTTCGTTAACCGAGTATCCGACGAAACAGTCCAACATTCCAGAGCGCAGGTATATCCAGTCGCAGGTTACGCGGTGCGGCTGGCACAGGTGCAACGCTTGGGTCTGTAGGGTCGGATTGCGGGGGCTGTTCTTGTTGCGAAGGCGCGGCTGTGATCGGCACATCGAGGTTCGCACCCTGCACCACGCGCACGAAATTGAGCAAAAGCGAAAGGCTTTCCTCACGCGTCAGGTTGCGCTCTTCGAGCGAAAGCACCGACAAGGTCGCGATGCGCGGCCCGACATCAAGATAGGCGCGCCAATATTCGCTTTGCACACCACTGATCGCATCGGCGCTGGTATCATCGGCATGCAGCAAGAACACCCCACCATCCAAGGCGGTATCAAGGATCGTGACCTGAGCCGGGTCGCCGGATCGGCTGAGAAGCGTCAGCCCCTCATCCGAGCGGAAAAACCCGTCGAGTTGCTGCAAGCTATCGGACAAGCGCCCTTCCGCGGAAGGGGCCGATACCGTCGCCGTCAAAACGGCGGGCGTTGCGGGTTGCGCCGCACGGCGTGAATTGGAGATCGCAGCACAATTGCCGAGTAGAACAAAGCTTGTGTCCGAACTGTCGCGCGTTGCCGTCGGATCGACACAAAAGCCATCGGGGCCGCTGATGACAATCCTGTCGGTGGTAACAGCCACCTGTGTCGGGGCCGGTGCGACAGGGCCATCCCCACCGCTACTGCCACCGAACCTGTTCCCACACCCGACAAGAACAAGGCAGGCCACGATAATCGCGGCCTGCCGGAGATAATTACAGATCAGCGTAAACATGCTTTTCCTTGGTCGCACCGGGATGGGTGACGGCACCCTTGACCGCCGGGCCGACCAACTGGGCGTATTTCCACAGCGCACCGGTTTCGTAGATGGTTTCGCGCGGACCGGACCACGTTTTGCGGCGTGTCTCCAACTCGGCCTCGGTCAGGGCGACCGACAATTCGCCGGTGATCGCGTCGATGGTGATCATGTCGCCATCCTGCAAAAGGCCGATGGGTCCGCCCACCGCCGCCTCGGGGCCAACATGGCCGACGCAGAAGCCCCGGGTTGCGCCCGAGAAACGGCCATCGGTGATCAGTGCCACCTTCTTGCCCATGCCTTGGCCCGAGATCGCGCTGGTGGTGGCCAGCATCTCGCGCATGCCCGGGCCGCCGCGCGGCCCTTCGTTGCGGATCACGATCACTTCGCCCTCTTTATAGGCGCGGTTCTTGACCGCCTCGAAGGCGTCCTCTTCGCATTCGAAGACGCGTGCGGGGCCGGTAAAGACCTGTTGATCGGCACTCATCCCCGCCACTTTCACGATCGCGCCATCGGGGGCGAGATTGCCCTTGAGGCCCACGACGCCGCCGGTTTCGGTGATCGGCGTGGCGGCGGGGTGGATCACCTTGCCATCGGCCTCGCGCTCGATCAGGTCAAGCTCTTCGCCCATGGTGCGGCCGGTCACGGTCATGCAATCCTCGTGGATCAGGCCGATCTTGCGCAACTCTTTCATCACGACGGGCACGCCGCCCACCTCGTAAAGGTCTTTGGCGACATATTGGCCGCCGGGCTTCATATCGACGAAATAGGGCGTGTCCTTGAAAATCTCGCAGACATCGAACAGGTCGAAATCGATCCCTGCCTCATGGGCGATGGCGGGCAGGTGCAGACCGGCATTGGTCGAACCGCCCGTGCAAGCCACGACGCGTGCCGCGTTTTCCAGCGACTTGCGGGTGACGATGTCGCGCGGGCGCAGGCCAGATGCGATGAGTTTCATCACAGCTTCGCCCGATGCGACGCCGTATTGATCGCGGCTTTCATAAGGCGCGGGCGCGCCTGACGAATTGGGAAGCGCAAGGCCGATGGCCTCGGATACGCAGGCCATGGTGTTGGCGGTGAACTGGCCGCCACAGGCCCCGGCGCTGGGGCAGGCGACGCGTTCGAGGATCGCCAGCGCCTCATCCGACAGGTTACCGGCCTGATGCTGGCCCACGGCTTCGAATACGTCCTGCACGGTCACATCACGGCCATCCAAACGGCCCGGAAGGATCGACCCGCCATAGATGAAGACAGAGGGCACGTTCAAACGCACCATTGCCATCATCATCCCGGGCAGCGACTTGTCGCAGCCCGCAAGGCCCACCAGCGCGTCATAGCAATGGCCGCGCATTGTCAATTCGACGGTGTCGGTGATCGCATCGCGCGACGCGAGGCTGGAGCGCATACCCTCATGGCCCATGGCGATGCCATCGGTCACGGTGATGGTGGTGAATTCGCGCGGCGTGCCGCCGCCATTCTTGACGCCGATCTTGACGGACTGCGCCTGACGGTTGAGCGAGATGTTGCAAGGTGCGGCTTCGTTCCAGCAGGTGGCGACGCCGACGAATGGCTGATGGATTTCTTCGTCATTCAGCCCCATTGCATAGAAATAGGACCGGTGCGGCGCGCGCGATGCGCCCTCGGTGACATGCCGACTTGGCAGTTTTGACTTGTCGAATTTACCTGTCGGCATTGTGCTGGCCCCCCTACGGCGTTTTTTCAGCAAGTTATCGGTTGGGACGGAAATAGACGCGCAGGTCGGGGCAGACAAGCGCGATTGCCGCATCCGATGATGCGGATTAGACTATCACCAATCAAAAGCCGTCAAAGGCAGGTTCGATGCAGTATGTAGCTCAAGAAGCGTTGGTGGCGCCTGCGCGAGTAAAATCCGCGCTCTGGCGTTTGATGATCGGCCTTGCCTTGGCGGTTGTGATTTATGTCGCAGGGATCGCGGCGCTGTTCGCCCTGCTGGTCGCCATCAGCGGGTGGGATGGCGCGCAGATGTGGCTTGTGCGCATGGCCGAGGCCGATAGCCCGACCGCGACACTTCTGGTTCTGTCTACCTTTATCGGCATGGGTCTTGGCCCTTTGGCGGCGGCTCGGCTGTTGCATGGGCGGCCCTTGGGGTCTCTGTTCGGCGCGCGGCCACGGCTTTTGCGGCATTTCGCGATTGCGACGGGGATCTGCGTGCTGATTTACGCGATCGCGGCGCTGATCCCGACCGGGATCACGCCTGAACGCAACCTGCCTACCGGCATTTGGGCAACGTTTCTGCCGCTGGCCTTGGTGGCGGTGCTGGTTCAGACCGGCGCAGAAGAGGTGCTGTTTCGCGGCTATATCCAGACCCAGCTTGCCGCGCGCTTTGCGTCGCCCATGGTGTGGATGCTCATTCCGTCGGTGATCTTTGCGTCACTTCATTATCAGCCCGATATTTTCGGTGAGAATGCGTGGATGATGGTTTGTGCGGTTTTCGTTTTTGCGATGCTGGCCGCTGATCTGACCGCCTATACCGGAACGATCGGGGCGGCTTGGGGCTTTCACTTCGCCAATAACTGCGGCGCGATCTTGATCGTCGGCATCGAGGGGCCGCTCTCGGGTCTTGCCCTTTACACCCTGCCCGAGGGCGTGATCGCCCAAGCCGATCTGGGCTGGATGCTGGCAATGGATGTGACGGTGATGATCATCGTCTGGGCGGTGATCCGTCGCGTCGTGGGGCGCGTCGTGGTTTAGTGGATCAACCCGTGCCATCGCGGAACGGTTCACCCGCGAAATAGCTTTGCAGCATCCGTGTATATATCCGCTTGAGATCGTGGATATCCGCGATCCAGACACGCTCATCCACCTCGTGCATGCGATGTCCGACAAGGCCGCATTCCACCACCGCGCAATGATCCTTGACGAAGCGCGCATCCGATGTGCCGCCTGTCGTCGAAAGCACGGGGCTTGCATTGGTCTCTTGCCGGATCGCGCGGGTCACAAGCTCTGACAACGGGCCGGGTGGCGTCAGGAACGCCTCGCCCGAAATTTGGCTACGCATCTCGATCCGAACGCCCATTTCGGCCGCGACGGCATCGGCTTGTCCCTGCAACCACTCGTGCAAGCCGGCCCCGCTATGCAGATCGTTGAAGCGTAGGTTCACCGTCATCCGCGTGCGGGCCGGAATGACGTTCGAGGCCGTGTTGCCGGTGTCGATGGTGGTGACCGAAAGCGTCGAGGGGTCGAAATGATCGGTGCCTTGGTCAAGCTGCTGGGATGACAGCCGATGCGCCAAAAGCGCCACGGCGGGCATCGGGTTCAGCGCCTTGTGCAGATAGGCGGAATGGCCCTGCTTGCCGATCACCTCGAAATGAGCGGTCATCGACCCGCGGCGGCCAATTTTCACCATATCGCCGATCTCGGTGACGCTGGTGGGTTCGCCCACGATGCAGATATCCATCCGCTCTCCGGTCTCGTTCATCCAGTCGAGGATCGCCACCGTGCCATCCTTGCCCGGCCCTTCTTCGTCGCCGGTGATCGCGATCAAGACCGCGCCGTTGGGCGGTGTGTGGGCCACGAAATCAACGGCCGCCGCGACAAAGGCCGCGACGGATGATTTCATGTCGGTCGCACCCCGCCCGTATAGCCAGCCATCCTCTTGATGAGCGGCAAAGGGCGGGTGGGTCCAAGCCGTGGCATCGCCTATGGGGACGACATCGGTATGGCCATTGTAGCCGAAGCTGCGCGCAGCAGCCTTGTTGCCCCAGCGCGCGAAAAGATTGGGTGTGCCGTTGCGGTCGACGCGCCAACACGTAAAGCCCGCCGCGCCGAGCGTTGCCTCCAGCAGCGTCAGCGCGCCGCCTTCTTCGGGTGTGACCGAAGGACAGCGGACAAGGGCGGCGGTCAGATCAACGGGATCGATGGGCATTGTCGCGGCTCCGTCTGGGGCATGCTGTCTTGCGTAACGCTGTGACCCTGAAGGCACAACAGGGTGTTGCGGTCGGGCCGGGGCAAAGATCGACTTCAACTTTGGTTTGTAAGTTGTTAACTTTAGATACAAAGAGAAAGTGAAGGCCGAGGCAGGCAGCGGCACAAGACCGCAACGAGCAGTAAGCGTACAAGGTTCCGGGCCGCGTGTGTATTGGCCCGCCATGCAGCTCTGTGAGCAGACCCGCCAAAGGCCCGCAAGACCGAGGCAGGCAAGGCATGGCGACGGGGCAAGAGCTACCGATCGATACAAGTGCGACCGCGTTGCAGATGGCGCAGACCATCTTCGGCGATGATGTCACGATTCTGGGCGCAAGCTATTCCGGTGAAAACGTTTCATCCGGCATTTATAGCGGTGGCGACACGATATCGGCTGACGTCACCCCCGGCGACACGGGCGTGATCTTGACGACGGGGCATGTACGCAACTTCACACAGCCCGATGGCGACCCGAACCGCAGCGGAAGCTCATCGTATAATTCGAGCGGTCAGAACGGAAATCCGCTGTTCAACGCGCTTGCTGGCACAAGTACTTTCGACGCGGCGATCCTCACGACGCAATTCATCCCGACGACTGAATTCTTGTCGATGCAATTCACCTTTTCGTCGGAGGAGTATCCGGAATTCACCGGCTCCATTTATAACGACGCGGTAGGGATCTGGATCAACGGGCAGCTGGTGACATCGCCCATCGTCAACGTCGCCCAGATCAACTCGATCAACCAAAGCGAGAACGAGACCCTATTCGTCAATAACACCGGCGATCTCTACAACACC
Organism: Roseicyclus sp.; assembly: GCF_965662675.1. Classification (GTDB taxonomy): domain Bacteria; phylum Pseudomonadota; class Alphaproteobacteria; order Rhodobacterales; family Rhodobacteraceae; genus Roseicyclus. Next base: position 75,067 of record NZ_CBFIIK010000004.1, read on the forward strand.
GAGATGGACGGGTTCACCGTGACGCTCTCGGTGCTGATCCCGGTCAATATCGGGCAGCCCAATACGCTGGTGATCGGCATCGCCGATGTCGGCGACTCGAGCTATGACAGCACCTTGTTGATCGCCGCGGACTCGGTCCAAGGGACCTTTATCGCGCAAGATGACACCATCACGCTCAACGAGCTTCAGGTCGGCGTCCTCGATGTGCTTGCCAATGACGGAAATGGCGTCGGTGTCAGCATCATCACCCATATCAACGGCATCGCCGTAAATGCGGGCGATACGGTGACCTTGTCGAACGGGCATCAGATCACCTTGTTGGCGAACGGCGAGCTTCAGATTACGCCACCCGCAGGATTGACGGCTCTGACAGATCCGGTCGTCGTCAATTTCTCCTACACCGCCGAAAACCAAGACGGGATCAGCGATAGTGCCTTCGTCAGCGTCACGACCGTGCCGTGTTTCACGGCAGGGACTTTGATCCGCACCGCGCGCGGCGAGGTCGCCGTCGAAAATTTGGCGGTGGGCGACATGGTCGAAACACGCGATCACGGCCCAAGGCCGTTGCGCTGGATCGGGCGACGGACGGTTGCGGCGCATGGTCGGTTTGCGCCGGTGGTGATCGAGGCGGGCACCTTTGGCCACCATCGACGGCTCGTGGTCTCGCCGCAGCATCGCGTGTTGCTGACCCATTGGATGGCCGAGTTGATGTTCGGCGAAGATGAGGTTCTGGTTGCCGCCAAGGATTTGGTCAACGACTGCTCCGTCCATATCGCACCGGGTGGTGAGGTGACCTATGTCCATCTGCTGTTCGATGCGCATGAGATCGTCTTTGCCGAGGGTCTTGCGACCGAAAGCTTCCTTCCTGGCCCTGCCGTGTTGAACGATTTCGAGGCGTCGGTGCGGGAAGAAGTGCTGACGCTGTTCCCGGAAATCGACCCGCTTACCCATGATGGCTATGGACCGGCCGCGCGGAAATCCCTCAAATCCTTTGAAGCGCAGGTATTGCGAGGCGCTGTCGCGTGAACGCGCTGCTGCCGCATCAGGACATGGTAAGACCCGCCCCAATCGGCGGGCTGGATCAATGGGTCGCCATCTGGGACGCTGGACAGGCGCGTATTCCACCCCCGCGTGCGCCCGACCCTGACCCGCAACCGGCGCTTTCGCTTTTGCTGGAATTCTGCATGCCGCAGGTGACGGGAAAGCACCCCTTGCGGCTATGGCAGGGCGCGGCCGAGGCGCGGCGGTCCATCGCGCTTTATGCGCAGCCAGATGGTGCCTTACGCCTCGTTCATGATGAGGTGGACATGCGTACGGAGGCTTGTTTCGCTCGCCCCGGCGAAATGATCGGGCTTCGTTACCTGTGCTGCGCGCGTGGCCGCGCCGATGTGCTGGAACTGATCAATCATGGCCGTGGGCATCTGTACCGGATGCGGCTGGGCATTGCACAGGCCGTGCGGCTGGAAGAAGCATTGCCCCGCCACGGAGGGTTTCTGGGGGTCTGCCATGTCGCGGCGATCGCTGATTTCCATGTCAGCTCAACCGACTTGCCAGCCGTGGGGGCGGGTGCCCTTGTGCAGACAACCAAAGGGCCGATCCCGGTCGAATCATTGCGCCCGGATATGGCGGTGATCTTGACCGATGGCCAAGCCATGCCGTTGCGCTGGGTCGCGCGCCGCCCAAGGCTTTGTCTTGGTCGGCTGGCACCGATCCGGTTGCGCGCACCTTATTTCGGTCTGATGCATGATATCGTCACCACGCCCGAGACGCGCGTGGCGCGTTCAGGTGCGGCGGTTGAGTATTTGTTCGGTCATGAGCGCGTCTTGATCCGTGCCGGTGACATGACATCCAGCCCCGGCGCGCGGCGCGATCGGCAAATGCCGGTGCGCGATATGTATCATCTGTTGCTCGATGATCATGCCTGTGTGGCGATCGACCGATGCGGGGTGGAATCCGCGCTGCTCTCGGATGTGATCGCCGCCGAAGATGGTGGTGGGCAGCGCAATCTCAGCCAGACCGACCGCACCCCCTGTTTGCCGGTGCTTGACCGTGCAGGCGCACAAGCCTTGATCGCGGCCTCGCTGCGGGGCGTCGGGCGTTGATTTGACCTAGTCAGTCGTAGAAGGGCGTCAACTGCGCGACGATCACCGCGTTTTCCTCTGCGGCGCGCTGCATCAGCGCCACTTCGTCTTCGCCGATCTCGTCCCCGGCTTCGAGACGCTCTTCGCGCGTGCCATGTCCGGTCACATCCAGCGGCGCCATATCCGCCTGTTTCAAGATCGCGACCGTCTCGCGCACTGCCTCGGCCTCATCCACGCCCGATGCGTAGCACAACAGCGCGGCCCCCGTCGCCTTGTCGGGCAGGCCATCGCCGGCCTTGCGGCCGACCTCGACCACAAGGGTGTAGACATGCTGGGCACGGCGCGGTTTGGGATCGTCGGTCATGGCACCGATCTGCGCTGGAATGGGGCGCGGGTCAATCCCGGTTGACGCGTCAGCCACGGCGCAAGAGATTGACGATGTAAATCGCAGGTGATCGGCCATGTTACGCCAATTTGCTGCCCGCAAGGGTGATGTCTTGTTCGAGCCGGGCGCAGCCTGTCCGGGGTTTCTCATCGTCGATACCGGTGTGATCCGTGTGAGCCTGACCGCCGCCAATGGGCGCGAGGTGGTGCTTTATCGCGTCAGCGCGGGGACCGTATGCCTTCAGACCTTCGGCTGCCTGATCGATGGGGATCGCTACAGCGCCGAGGGCGTAGTCGAGGCCGATGTGACCGGGCGCATGATCCCGGCACAGTCGTTTCATGATGCGCTGGCCGATGATCCCGCCTTTCGCAAGCTCGTGTTCAACGGCGTCGCCCAGCGATTTGTCGAGTATCAGCGCGTGGTCGAAGAGGTCGCGCTTCTTGGTTTCGACGAAAGGCTGGCGCGCGTGCTTCTGCGGCTGTGCGATGCGCAAGGTTTCGTCGCATTCACCCATGTGGCGCTTGCCGCTGAAACGGCATCGGGTCGCGCCTTTGTCAGCCGCAGGTTGGCCGCATTGTCGCGCGCGGGTCTTGTTGTGCAGCACAAGGGCGGTGTGCAGATCACCGACCGCGCCGGGTTGGAACGGATTGCCGCAGTTGATCGGTGACAGTGTCACCGCGTTGCGTGGGGTCTATGGGCTAGGCTCTGCCCATGATCCAACCAGAAAGGAATCATCTCATGCCCCGTAACGAAGGCAATATCGACCGCGCCCTACGCATCATCGCCGGCCTTGCATTGCTCGCGCTGGTCTTCGTAGGCCCCCAGACGCCCTGGGGCTGGATCGGCATCGTGCCGCTGGTGACCGGTCTTGTCGGCTTTTGCCCGCTTTACCGACTGCTCGGCATCAATACCTGCGCGATCAAGTCCTGAAACGGCGCGCCGGGATCACTTGGCAAAAGGTGTCTCGGCACCCCAAAGGGCGCGCAAGCGGTCATCGCGACCGCAGGCATCGCGATACATCGTGTAGGCGACCGATTTCCGGCGTGGTCCGAAGCGCGTCAGGATGATCTCGTCGGAGAGATAATAGTCCTGATGATAGGCCTCGGCGGGATAGAAGGGTGCCGCGTCGCGCAATGCGGTGACGACGGGCCGGCCCAAGGCCGCCGCCGCCCTGTCCAGCGCCGTGCGTGCGGCGGCGCGCTCGGTGGCGTTTTCAACGAAAATCGCGCTGGCATAGCTTGGGCCGCGGTCGCAGAACTGCCCTTGTGCATCGGTCGGGTCGATGGCGCGCAGGAACAGATGCAATAGCCGATCATAGGGCAGGATCTCGGCGTCATAGGTGATCTGCACCACCTCGAGATGGCCGGTGCCGCCCGCCACCACTGCGCGGTAGCTGGGATTGGCGACATTGCCGCCGGCAAAGCCCGACACGACATCGATGATGCCCTCCACGGGTTCGAAATCGGCCTCCACGCACCAGAAACAGCCGCCGGCCACGATCGTGGTTCGGATATCGGCGGCATGGGCGCGCATCGGCTGTAGCATGATCGCCGCGCCGATGGCGATGCCAAGGGACACGGTCTTGATCAGGTCGATCAGTGATTTGCGGCGCATCGGCAAAAGCCTCCTCGGGTCAGTGCGGATATTTCGCCTGCCGCGCTGATATCCTACAAGGCAAGGATGCGTGATCTCACGCAGGCGTGACCCGCTGTGAAGGGTGCCGCGCCGTGGCGCTGGTTGAAAAAGACAAGAACGGGGGCGGATCGTGAAAATCGCGATGTGGTCGGGGCCACGGAATCTATCGACCGCGATGATGTATGCCTTTGCCGCGCGCGGCGATTGCGCGGTCTGGGACGAGCCGTTTTATGCCCCCTATCTTGCCGCAAGCGGGGCCGATCACCCGATGCGGGACGAAATTCTCGCCGCCCATGCGACCGACCCATCAGCGGTGGCCGCAGCTTGTGCAGGCCCGGTGCCGGATGGTGCGGCGCATTGGTACATGAAACATATGCCCCATCACATGCTGCCGGATTTCCCGCTGGGATGGGCGGGGAATTGCGTGAATATCCACCTGATCCGCCACCCCGCGCGGGTGATCGCGAGCTACGCCGAAAAGCGCAAGGAGATCACGCTGGAGGATATCGGCTATCCCCAGCAGTTGCGCCTTTGGCAAGCTTTGGGCGGCCCGGTGATCGCGGCTGAGGATATCCGTGCCGACCCTGCCCGTGCGCTGGGCGGGCTGTGCGCCGAGATCGGCTTGCCGTTTCGCGCGGGCATGCTTGCATGGCCCGCGGGCGCCAAGGATTTCGACGGTGTCTGGGCTGCGCATTGGTATCACGCGGTGCATCGCTCGACCGGTTTTGCCGGGGCCGAGGGGCCATTGCCCGAAGTGCCGCCAGAACGCGCCGTGCTATTGGCCGCTGCGCTGCCGCTCTATGAAGCGATGCGCGCGGTGGCCTTGCCCCTGCGCTAAGCGGCAAGGCGCGTATTTTTGGAAAGATGAAGGGCTCAGGCCGTGTCGATGTGCTGATCGAAGGTCGATTTCGCCCGGGCCCATACGCCTTGGTCGATCCGGTCGAGTGTCATCAGGCTTGGCAGGAGTTGGGCGGCGTAATCTTGCGAGCTTTCGCGCGGCAAGAGCGAGGGTAGGTTGTCGATCGCGATCACATCAAGCGGCGGCGCGTCATGTACACGCAAGGCCGGAGCGGCCCAATCGGTGATCCGGTCATAGACCTTGATGGGTGAGAAATCGGACCCCGGATCGCAGGCGATATCGCCGATGACGCGCAAGGCGCGCGGCGCGGTCGTGGCGCTTTCGGGGACGAAAACCGGCACGCCGGGCATGGCGAGAATGCAGTTGAGAAAGATCGCGTGATCCAAGATCTCGGGGAATGGGCCGCCATGGGCGGTTTCCGCCATGTCCCAAGGGGTCACTTCCAGCCCCATGGCGCGACAAAAATCTGTCGCCCCCGTGCCGACGCGGCCCTTGGCCCCGATGATGATCACGCGCGGTGGCTTTGACAGGGCGGCTAATCCCGGCGCGATAGCGGCGCGGAGCCGGGCGGCATCGGGCATGGCCGCGATCGGCTCACAAATCGCCCCATGCATCTGCGCGATCAGTGCCATGGTTGCGACCGCAGCCCCCGCATAGCCCGCCCAATAGCCAAAGGCCGCAACCCGGCGGCCACCCGGGTCGACGAGATATTCCAGATCGTAAAGCATCCCGCCGCCCGCGGCGAAGCGATCAAGCAGCACCCGGCCGGCCGTCTGCCCCTTGTAGGCATGGCCAAACATGATGTGGCGATGGATCAAGGGCGTGCCATCCTCGGGCAATTCCTTGAGGCCGAAGATGATCGCGTCGCGCGGGGCGCTGGGCCAGCTACCTTCGGGGGCCAGCTCTGCGCCTGCAGCGATATAATCGGCAAGCGGCAAGACGCGGTGCGGGCTTTGCTCGATCGTGAGTTTGATGCCCGCCCCGATCAGCGCGGCAGCACCTTCCGGCGTCAGGCCAACGCGGTCTTCATTCGGGCGGCTCTCCGCGCGGACCCAGAGATGGACCATTCAATACTCCGTGCGTGCATGGATGCGGTCAGGGCCATCCAGATGCGGGGTGGCGTTGAACCCAGCGAGGATCTGGACATCGGGCAAGACCATGATCCGATGGATCGAGCAATTGCGGATCGGCACCAGCAGATGGGACATGCGTGCGATATCGAGATCGAGCAGATGACGCGCCATCATCCCGATCACGCCGCCCGAGGTAACGCAAAGCACACGCCTGCCGGGCCGGGCGGCGAGCGTCAGCATTTCGGCCACGCGGGTCTCGAAGTTTGCATAGCTTTCATCGCCTTGGATTTCCGCGCGTTGCCAGGCCTGCATCACATCGGTGATGTGATGGACGAAATTCTCGGGCGTCGGCTGGGAGGTGCCGTTGCGCACGGCATGCGCCTTGGTCAGGTTGAAATAATCCAGCTCGTTCAGGCGGGCATCGATTTCAGGGGTGGCCCCCATCTCGCCCATCGCGGCGAGTGTTTCGCGGTGGCGGCGCAGCGATCCGGTCAGCACACGGTCAAAGGGCGCGTCGTGGTCGCGCAGCCATTCGCCCAGCCAGCGGGCTTGTTGGTGGCCCAGATCGGACAGACGGTCATAACCCGCCTCGTCTTGCGCGGCGGAATTGGCCTGTCCGTGACGCACGAGAACCAGTTCACCCATATCGCTTCCTTTCGCGTCTTTGCCCGGTGATGGGCGATCGCGGCCCGGATCGCAAGGCCCGGCTGGACGCATGGCACGCGGCGTGCTTCAACAAAGCCATGACACCCATTCCCGTCGATTCCGCCCGTTTCCTCGCCGATCTGCACGCTTTGCGCGCCATTGGTGGCGACAGCGCCAGCAAGGGTGTGCGCAGGCGCGCGTTTTCGGCCGAAGACTTGGCCGCGCGCGACTGGTTGGCTGAAAAGATGGCCGCGGCGGGGCTGGAGCCGCGCTTTGACCCGGTGGGAAATCTGTTCGGCTTGACGCCGGGTCGGTCGCTATTGCTCGGTTCTCATAGCGACACGCAGCCCGAGGGCGGCTGGCTGGACGGCGCCTTGGGGGTCGTGGCCGCGCTGGAAATCGCGCGTGCATCGCGCGCGGCGGGCGGACCGCCAATCTCGGTGGTCAGCTTCCAAGACGAGGAAGGGCGCTTTGGCGCGCTGACGGGGAGTTCGGTTTGGGCCGGGAAACTGTCATTGGCTGCGGCCGATGCCTTGGTCGCTGCCGATGGGATGAGCTTTGCCGATGCGCGCGCGGTGCTGGCGGGGCGGAGCGGCGATTTCGTCGATCCTGCGCGGTTCAGCGCATTTTTGGAAATGCATATCGAGCAAGGCCCGGTGTTGGATCTGGCGGGCGAGGCGATCGGCGTGGTCACCGGGATCGTGGGGCTGCGGCAGGTCCAGATCACGATCACCGGGCAGCAAAATCACGCAGGCACCACGCCGATGGCGCATCGGCGCGATGCATTTACCGTTGCGGCGCGAATCGCAACCGCCCTGCCCGAGCGCTTCGCCAATATCGTGACGCCGCAATCGGTCTGGACCATTGGGCATATCGCGCTGCATCCCGGCGCGGCCTCGGTCGTGCCGGGGCGGGCCAGTTTCTCGCTGCAATGGCGTGATATCGACAGCGACAGACTCGACCGGATGGAGGCCACGATCATGGCATTGCTCGATGATATCGCCGCTGACACGGGATGCGAGATTTCGGCCAAGCGATTGCGCCACGATCTGTCGCCCATGCCCATGGATCTGAGTTTGCAGGCCATCTTGGCGCAAGCTGCACAGGCCGTTGCACCCGATCGCTGGCGCATGATGCCGTCGGGTGCATTGCATGATGCCTCGAATGTGGCGGCACTGATGCCCGTGGGTATGGTCTTTGTTCCCTCGATCGGGGGGATTTCGCATGCTTTCGACGAAGACACAGGCGAGGCCGATTTGGTCACCGGCTTGCAGGTCTTGGCCGATGCCGCAGCGCGGATCGGCTGACACACGATCGTGCGCGCAAAGAAAAAGCCGCCCCGAGGGGCGGCTTTTTTCGCTGTGCCGAAGGCGCAGGATCAGCCCTGGCGGGCTTTGAACCGGCGCTGGGTCTTGTTGATCACATAGACCCGACCCTTGCGGCGCACGACGCGACAATCGCGGTGACGCTGCTTGAGCGAGCGGAGCGAGTTCTTGACCTTCATGGCCTGTCTCCTTCGTCGCGGCGCGGGCGTCGCGCCTGTAGGTTTCATTTGGTCCTTGCGGACCGGTTCATGGTGGGCGGTACTGGGATCGAACCAGTGACCCCTACGATGTCAACGTAGTGCTCTACCGCTGAGCTAACCGCCCTTTGCCCGGGACGTCTGCTAGGAGAGACCACCGAAGGGCCCGATTCCGCGCATCCCGCCGCTTGGGTGACGGGTCTATAGAAGGATTGAGGTGGGGGTTCAAGAGCTTTTGGATTATCGGCAAAATCCGCTATATCATGAGACTTGAAGTTTGAACGGAGCGTCGATGCAGCCTGCCTTTCGCCTTGTGTGTCCCGATGAGTTGTTGACGCCCGTGGTCGTTGCCTCGCCGCATTCGGGACGGCATTATCCAACGGCGTTCTTGCAGGCGAGCGTCTTGGATGATGCCGGCGTCAGATCGTCTGAAGATGCCTATATGGATCTGTTGGTCGCACAGGCACCCAGCCTTGGCGCCCCGCTTTTGGCGGCGGAATATCCGCGTGCTTGGCTGGATCTGAACCGCAGCCCCGATGAATTGGATCCCGCCGTGGTCGAGGGGGTCGCCCGTGTGATGCAGACGCCGCGGATTTCCTCGGGGTTGGGTGTGATTCCCCGCGTCGTGGCCAATGGCCGCGCGATTTACCGCGGCAAGATCACCCGCGCCGAGGCCGAGGCGCGTATTGCACAGGTCTGGCGGCCCTATCACGCTGCGCTCGAAGGGTTGATGCACACGGCCCACGCCGCTTTTGGCGAGGCAGTCCTTTTGGACTTCCATTCCATGCCGCATGAAGCACTCGACAGCGTCGCGCGGCCCGGCCGGCCGCGGCCGCAGGTGGTGTTGGGTGATCGATTCGGGGCATCGGCGGCCGGTGAGATCCTCGATGCGCTTGAGGATGGGTTTTTGGGCGAAGGTTTGAGCGTGATCCGCAATGCGCCCTTTGCAGGCGCTTTTGTCACGCAGCATTACGGGCGCCCCTCGCGGGGGTGGCACGCGGTGCAGATCGAAATCGATCGCGGCCTTTACATGGATGAGCGCGCGCTGCGCCGAAATGCGGATTTCGACAGCGTCCAGGATATCATTACGCGTGTCATTACGCGCGTCATCATCGCACGGCCGGGCCGGGTGCCACTGGCCGCGCAATAAGGCACGGCCTGATTTGGGGGCTCTGCCCCCGGCCTTCGGCCTCCCCCGGGATATTTGGAAAACGAAGAAGCGGGTGCTTATCGCAGTGCCCGCCCCTTGAGGATGGCATCGGCCCCGAAGCGAGCGCGGATCATGTCAGTGGCACGCTCGGTGGCGGCGCGGCGTGCTTGGTCCGGATCGAGCAGATCACCGCCGCGATCCGCCGCGTCAGCGGGGACAAGTTCGGAAAGGCCAAGGCCGATGAGCCGATAGGGTTTGGGATGGTCGGTCTGAACCAACAGCGCATGGGCCATGCGGTAGATGCGGTCGGCGATCTGGGTGCCGTCATCGAGCGAGGCGCGTCGGGTGAGCAATTTGAAATCGTTGCGCTTGAGCTTGAGCGTCACGACGCGTCCGGCCAGCCCCTTTGCCTTGGCGCGGTCGGAGATTTTCTCGGCCAAGCGCCAGATATGGCCATCGAGCAGCTCGGGATCAGAAATGTCATCGCTGAAGGTCGTCTCGTTCGAGATCGATTTGACAGCCCGGTCCGGGCTGATGCGGCGGGTATCTTCGCCGCGCGCCAGATGGAACAAGCGCTCGCCCATGGTGCCGAAACGGGCGTGCAGATCTTTGCGCTCCCAGCGGCGGAGGTCCGCGAAGCTTCGGATCCCGACTTGTTCCAGTGATGTCTGGCCGGCCGCCCCGATACCCCAGATCATGCGCACGGGCTTGTCGCGCAGAAAATCCATCGTTTCGGCCCGCCCGATCACCGAAAAGCCGCGTGGTTTGTCGAGATCGGAGGCGAGCTTGGCCAGAAACTTGTTGTGCGACAACCCGATGGAGCCGGTGATCCCCAATTCGGTCTGCATCCGCTTGACCAGACCTGCCACGAGCACGGCGGGCGGCGCACCATGCAGGCGCGCGGTGCCGGACAGGTCGAGAAACGCCTCGTCAAGCGAGAGCGGTTCGATGGCTGGAGTCAGCTCGGCCATCATGGCGCGGATCTGGCGGCTGACCTCGGCATAGACGTCCATGCGCCCGCGGATGACCACCGCCTCGGGGCAGAGTTTGAGCGCTTGGAACATCGGCATGGCTGAACGCACGCCCTTGATGCGCGCGATATAGCAGGCCGTCGAGACCACGCCGCGCCGACCGCCGCCGATGATCACGGGCTTGTCGCGCAGTTCGGGATTGTCGCGTTTCTCGACCGAGGCATAGAAGGCGTCGCAATCCATATGGGCGATGGAGAGATCCCAAAGCTCGGGATGTACGGTGATGCGAGGGCTGGCGCAGGCGGGGCAGCGCGCGCGCTGGTCAAAACAGGTCAGGCAATCGCGGCACAGGCTGGGCATGATGCGAGGATAAGCCGTTTCAACGGATGACGGAAGGTATCGCGGCAGGGCGCATTACGGCTGGCATTACGGGGGCGAAGACCGCATATCATGGGTAAGAAGCCCGAAATCCAATAGACGAGTAACCAAATGGACCAATTGATGACGGAAATACTGGGCGGAAACATCGTTATATTGCTGTTTGCGCTGTTCATCATCCTTTGTATTTTCCTTGCGATCCGCATCGTGCCGCAATCCGAGCAGCATGTGGTTGAGCGCTTTGGGCGGTTGCGCCTTGTGCTGGGGCCGGGGATCAACTTCATCGTGCCGTTTTTGGATCGGATCGCGCATAAGGTGTCGATCCTCGAGCGGCAGTTGCCCACCGCCAGCCAAGATGCGATCACCACCGACAACGTGCTTTTGGTCGTTGAGACGAGCGTGTTCTACCGCGTGCTGCATCCCGAGCGGACGGTCTATCGTATCCGCGATGTCGATGCCGCGATCGCCACCACCGTTGCGGGGATCGTGCGCGCCGAGATCGGGAAGATGGAACTGGACGAGGTGCAATCGAACCGTTCAAGCCTGATCTTGCGGATCAAGGAGGCGGTCGAGGGGGCCGTCGATGATTGGGGGATCGAGGTGACGCGCGCCGAAATCCTCGATGTGGGTCTCGATCAGGCGACGCGCGATGCGATGCTGCAGCAGTTGAACGCCGAACGCGAACGGCGCGCCGCCGTGACGCGGGCCGAGGGGCAGAGACGCGCCGTCGAACTGGCCGCCGATGCCGAGCTTTACGCCGCCCGCCAGCAAGCCGAGGCGCGCCGGGTCGAAGCCGATGCCGAGGCCTATGCCACGGGCGTCGTTGCCGAGGCGATCGCAAAGGGCGGGCTGGAGGCGGTGCAATACAATATTGCGCTCGAACAGGTGAAGGCCATCGGGCAGGTCGGCAAGGGGCAGGGCAGCCAGACGATCATCGTGCCCGCCGATGCGGTCGATGCCTTTGGCAAGGCGTTTTCGATGCTGAAAGGGCGTAGCTGATGTGGGCGGCCTGGTGGGTTTGGGGCGCGGCGGCGGCCTTGCTTGCGATCGGTGAGGTTTTGTTGCCGAGTTTCGTGTTGTTGGGATTTGCGCTGGGCGCGGCCGTGGTGGCGGCGCTTTTGCTGTTCGGCGGTCCCTTGTCGGTCGGGCTGGCGGGATCTTTGCCGCTTTTGCTGCTCGTTTTCGCGATTGTCTCGCTGGTGAGCTGGTTGGCGCTGCGGCGCTGGGTCGGGGTCTATCGCGGGCAGGTCAAGAGTTTCGACCACGATATCAACGACAATTAAACGGTCGCCAGCTGCGCCAGGATCGCTTGTGCTGCGGCGCGGGGATCGGGCGATTGCCAGATCGGGCGGCCGATGACGATGTGGTCGGCACCATCGGCGATGGCCTGTGCCGGGGTTGCCACGCGTTTTTGGTCGCCCAGATCCGCGCCGCCCGGGCGCACACCGGGGGTGACGATCAGGCGACCTTTGGCTTGGGGCAAGGCACGGATCATCGCGGCCTCTTGCGGAGAGGCGATGACGCCATCGGCGCCCGCCTCAAATGCGCGCGCGGCACGGGTTGTCACGATCTCGGCGATATCGCCGGGCACGATCAGGTTGGCATCCAGATCCGCGCGGTCGTTGGAGGTAAGGATCGTCACGGCCAAGATCTTGAGTGGCGTGCCTGATGCCCCCTCTTTGGCGGCGCGCACGACCTGTGGGTCGCCATGGACGGTGAGAAAGTCGAAATCGAACCCCGCGATCCCGCGAACAGCCTTTTCGACCGTCGCGCCGATATCGAAGAACTTCATGTCCAGAAAGACGCGCTTGCCATGCTCGTGCTTGAGTTCATTGGCCAGCCCAAGACCGCCGCCGGTCAGCATGCCTAGCCCGATCTTGTAGAAATCGACCATTGTGCCAAGGCGCTCGGCCACATTGAGACCTTCGATGGCGTTGGGAACATCGAGCGCGACGATCAGGCGGTCATCGGACATGCTTGGCACCTTTCGGTTCGGGGATCGCCCGTTCCTAGGTGGCGAATGGCGCCATGTCCATATGAAGTGCCAAATCTGCGGGTCGACACCGTTTTTGGTGGATCAGATGGGCGGGAAACAAGTCGGGGGGCGCCTATACTCGGGTCGACGCCCCCCTTTCGCGATTAGTACACACGCAACCGCGATGAAACTTTTGACACTGTTTGCAACTTTAGTCGCACCGAATGTTGATGTCGAGACCTTGTTGCGTCTTGCAGGTCAAGAATTTGCTTCCCACATGAAGATCGAGGCCCAATGGCCACCATGCCGCGAGACGGGTGGTTGCCGACCGGGCGCTTGGAAAAGGAGATACGAAGATGAACTTGGATAAGTTCACCGATCGCGCCCGTGGCTTTTTGCAAGCCGCCCAAACGATCGCCCAACGCGAAGACCACCAGAAACTCGGTCCCGAACATATCCTCAAAGCATTGATGGATGATGAACAGGGGATGGCCGCCGCGCTGATAAAACGCGCAGGCGGCGCGCCCGAGCGGGTGCGCGAGTCGGTCGATCTTGCCATGTCGCGCATTCCCAAGGTGACGGGCGATGCGGGTGGGCTGGTGTCCGACCGGCAGTTGGTCAAAGTGCTGGACGAGGCCGAGAAGCTCTCGAAAAAGGCCGGCGATAGTTTCGTTGCGGTTGAGCGGATGCTGACAGCACTTGCGGTGGTGCAAAGCCCCGCGCGCGAGGCGTTGGAGGCGGGCGCGGTGAATGCCCAATCGCTGAACACAGCGATCAACGATCTGCGCAAGGGGCGGACCGCCGATTCGGCGGGGGCCGAGGATAGTTATGACGCGCTCAAGAAATATGCCCGCGACCTGACCGAGGCCGCGCGCGAGGGCAAGATCGACCCGATCATCGGACGCGACGAAGAGATTCGCCGTGCGATGCAGGTTCTCAGCCGTCGTACCAAGAACAACCCGGTGCTGATCGGCGAGCCCGGCGTCGGCAAGACCGCCATCGCCGAGGGGCTGGCGCTCAGGATCGTCAATGGCGATGTGCCGGAAAGCCTGCGCAACAAGACATTGATGGCGCTTGACATGGGCGCGCTGATCGCGGGCGCGAAATATCGCGGCGAGTTCGAAGAGCGGCTCAAGGCCGTTTTGGGCGAGATCACGGCCGCCGCCGGTGAGATTATCCTTTTCATCGACGAGATGCACACGTTGGTCGGTGCCGGCAAATCGGATGGCGCGATGGATGCCGCCAACCTGATCAAGCCGGCTTTGGCGCGGGGTGAATTGCACTGCGTGGGGGCCACGACGCTCGATGAATACCGCAAGTACGTGGAAAAGGACGCGGCGCTGGCCCGGCGGTTCCAGCCTTTGATCGTCGAGGAACCGACGGTCGAGGATACGGTGTCGATCCTGCGCGGGATCAAGGAGAAATACGAGTTGCACCACGGCGTGCGCATCTCGGATGCTGCGCTGGTGGCGGCGGCCACGCTTTCGCATCGCTATATCACCGACCGCTTTCTGCCTGACAAGGCGATCGACCTGATGGATGAGGCCGCCTCGCGCCTGCGGATGGAGGTGGACAGCAAGCCCGAGGAACTCGACGCGCTGGATCGCCAGATCCTGCAGATGCAGATCGAGGCTGAGGCGCTGAAAAAGGAAGACGATCAAGCCTCGAAGGATCGGCTGGAAAAGCTGGTGCGCGAGTTGGGCGATCTGCAACAGCAATCCGCCGAGATGACCGCCAAATGGCAGGGCGAGCGCGACAAGCTGGATCGGGCGCGCACGCTGAAGGAACAGCTGGATCAAAAGCGGGCCGAGCTGGATCAGGCCAAGCGCAACGGCGATCTCGCGAAGGCGGGCGAGTTGTCCTATGGCGTGATCCCGCAGCTTGAAAAGGAACTCGCGAGCGCCGAGGCGCAAGATGAGGATGTGATGGTCGAAGAGGCCGTGCGCCCCGAACAGATCGCCGCCGTGGTGGAACGCTGGACCGGCATCCCCATGTCCAAGATGCTCGAGGGCGAGCGCGAGAAACTCCTCAAGATGGAGGAGGAGTTGGGCAAGCGTGTCATCGGCCAGATGCAGGCGGTCGAGGCCGTCAGCCGTGCCGTTCGCCGTGCGCGGGCTGGCTTGCAAGATGAGAACCGGCCGCTTGGCTCGTTCCTGTTCCTTGGGCCGACCGGCGTGGGCAAGACCGAATTGACCAAGGCTTTGGCTGCTTACCTGTTCGATGATGATCAGGCGATGGTGCGCATCGACATGTCGGAATTCATGGAGAAGCATTCGGTCGCCCGGCTGATCGGCGCACCACCGGGCTATGTCGGCTATGATGAGGGTGGCGTGCTGACCGAGGCTGTGCGGCGGCGCCCCTATCAGGTGATCTTGTTCGACGAGGTCGAAAAGGCCCATCCCGAGGTGTTCAACGTGCTTTTGCAGGTGCTTGATGACGGTATCTTGACCGATGGTCAGGGGCGGCGGGTCGATTTCAAGCAAACCTTAATCGTGCTGACATCGAACCTTGGTAGCCAAGCGCTCAGCCAATTGCCCGATGGTGTCGATGCGTCCGCTGCCAAGCATGATGTGATGGAGGCGGTCCGCGCCCATTTCCGGCCCGAGTTCTTGAACCGGCTCGACGATATGATCGTTTTCGACCGGCTCACGCGGGATGATATGGACGGGATCGTCGCGATCCAGCTGGGCCTGTTGGAAAAGCGGCTTGCCGCGCGCAAGATCACGCTCGATCTGGACAAGGATGCCCGGCACTGGCTGGCCGATGAAGGCTACGATCCCGTCTTTGGGGCGCGCCCCCTCAAGCGCGTGATCCAGCGCAGTCTGCAAGACCAGTTGGCCGAGATGATCCTTGCCGGTGACATTGGCGATGGTGCTACGGTGCATGTTACCGTCGGCCCCGACGGGCTGATGGTGGGCGACCGTTTGGCACCATCCAAGCGGCCCAAGCCCGACGAGGCCGTGCTGCACTGATCTTTATCTGATCAGATGATCGATATGCTGGAAAGAAGAGGCCCCCGTGAGGCGATCACGGGGGCCTTTGTTTCGCGATGGTGGTCGCCCGGCGCTCAGCGCGGCAGCAGCACCTTGTCGATGACATGGATCACACCGTTAGAGGCGATGATATCGGCCTGAATGACGGTGGAATCATTCACGCGCACGCCGTGGCGGCCATCAACATGGACGTTCTGGCCTTGAACCGTTGCGACGGCGAGGCGCTGGCCGGCCAGCTGATCCGAGGTCACGGCGCCGGGGACGACATGATAGGTGAGGATCGACACGAGCTGATCACGGTTTTCGGGGCGCAGCAGCGTCTCGACCGTGCCGGCGGGAAGCGCGGCAAATGCGGCGTCGGTCGGCGCGAAGACCGTGAAGGGCCCATCGCTCTTGAGGGTATCGACAAGCCCTGCGGCCTGAACGGCGGCGACGAGTGTCGTGAACTGGCCAGCGGATGCGGCGATATCGACGATGTCGGGCTCGCTTGTCATCATCGGCGTGCAGCCTGCGATCAGGGCGGTGAGGCCGGCGGCACCGGTCAGTTTCAAGATAAAGCGACGGTTCATGTTATCTCCTCTCTATTGGATAAAGGACGGGACTGTGTATGCCCGTCCGGTTACTCGTTGGTTTACACGTTGGATCGCGGGGAACGGCGGCACCGCACCCCGCGATTGTTCGGTCACATCGCAGGCATGATCACCTTGTCGATGACATGGATCACGCCGTTGCTGGCTGCGATATCGGCCGAGACGACATTGGCGTCGTTGACCATGACACCATTGTCGAGGTCGATGGTGATCTCGCCGCCCTGAACGGTTGCGGCCATCATGCCGTCAGTCAGATCCGTCGACATCACCGCGCCGGGCACGACGTGATAGGTCAGAATGGCGACCAGCTGGTCGCGATTCTCGGGCAGGAGCAGGCTTTCGACGGTGCCGGCGGGCAGGGCGGCGAAAGCTTCATCGGTGGGGGCGAAAACGGTGAACGGGCCTTCGCCCGAAAGTGTCTCGACCAGACCCGCGGCTTCGACGGCTGCGACCAGCGTGGTGAAGCTTCCGGCTTCGATCGCGGTTTCGACGATGGTCTTGCCGCCATGTGCGTCGGCGAATACCGGACCTGCAAGAATGGTGGTGGCCGCGAGGGCGATAAGTGTATTGCGCATCACAAACTCTCCTATGCGATATAACGAGCAGGGGGACTGGACCCTCCCGTCGCGGTGACAGGTGGCTTATGCGCAAGTGCTTTCAAGTGAAGCGGATTTGCGCCTGATGGCTTGACAGAATGCGCCGCAGGGCTAAGCCCGTGAATATCGGGAATTCTAATCAATTAGGCGTGAGATCATTTGAGATGGCGTGAATGAATCAGCGCAAATGTTTCATTCCATCACGTCGGAAAACAGTTTCGTGACCCGCTCTCGCGGCGCTTGGTTTTGGGTGCATATCGTGGGCACAGTAAATCGAAAGCAAAAAGGGAGGTACCCATGGCCCGCCGCTACACATCGGATCTTGGATGGAATGATGTTACGCCGAAGTCGGTTTTTCTCAACCGCCGCCAGTTGATCGCCGGATCGGGCGCGATGATCGGCGCGGGCTTGGCCGGGTCTGTTGTGCATGCACAAGGCGATCTGGAGCCCAATAGCTGGGAAGACATCACGACCTACAACAACTTCTATGAATTCGGCACGCGTAAGGAAGACCCGGCGCGCTTTGCCTCGATGCTGACCACCCAACCTTGGTCGATCGTCATCGACGGGATGGTCGACAACCCCGGCACCTATAGCTTCGAGCAGATCCTCGAGGGGATGACCATCGAAGAGCGCATCTATCGCTTTCGCTGCGTCGAGGCATGGTCGATGGTCATTCCGTGGAACGGGTTCGAGCTGGCCGATCTGCTGGCGCGTGTCGGTGTGCAAGAGGGTGCGCGCTATGTCGCCTTTGAAACCGCGTTCCGCCCCGATGAGATGCCCGGTGTCCGCCTGCCGGTTCTGGATTGGCCTTATCGTGAAGGTTTGCGCCTCGACGAGGCCATGCACCCGCTGACGATTATGGCGACAGGCATCTATGGTGAGGCCATGCCCAATCAGAACGGTGCGCCCATCCGTTTGGTTGTGCCGTGGAAATACGGGTTCAAATCGATCAAGTCGATCGTGCGGATCACACTGACCGATACGGAGCCCTATGCCAGCTGGAATGCGGCCCAGCCCGATGAGTATGGCTTCTATAGTAATGTGAACCCGAATGTGGATCACCCGCGCTGGAGCCAAGCGACGGAACGCCGGATCGGTGGCGGGCTGTTCGCGGGCCGTGTTCCGACCCTGATGTTCAATGGCTACGAACAAGAGGTCGCGTCGCTTTACGAAGGCATGGACCTGTCGGTCTCGTTCTAGGGTGATGGCGAACCCCATCGGCGCCACGCTTATTCAGCAAGGCAACGCAGTGCTGCGCCGTGTTCCCGCATGGCTACTATATATACTAGGGGCTGGCTGGGCTGTTTGGTTGTTCTGGCTGGCCGCGACCGGGGGTCTTGGGGTTGAACCGATCGAGGCGCTGGAACACCGCTATGGTAAACTGGCCCTACAGCTGATCGTGATCGGTCTGGCCGTCACGCCATTGCGGCGATGGACCGGGCTGAACCTCATGCCCTTTCGCCGTGCGATCGGTGTGACCGCCTTTTTCTATGTGACGGCGCATTTGCTGGTCTGGGCGATTCTCGATGTGCAGACGCTTTCTGCGATCTGGGCCGATATCGTGAAGCGGCCCTATGTGACGATCGGGATGGCGGGTTTCATTCTCCTTCTGCCGCTTGCGCTCACATCCAATGATCTGGCGCTGCGGCGCTTGGGGCCGGCGCGTTGGCGCTTGATACACAAACTGGCCTATCCGGCGGCGATTCTCGGTGCGCTGCATTACATCTGGCTGGCCAAGGGCATCCAGATCGAACCTCTGGTCTATTTCCTGGCCGTCATCGGGTTGCTGGCGCTGCGTGTTCGGCTGCGTCGGCCGCGAGTCGCGACGCAATAGGCGGCGACTCGGCGCAAGCCCATCAATATATGGGGGGTGTTCGCCGCTTTGGCACAATTCTGCCGGATTTCGCGCTGGCGAGTCGCGATCGAAAACTTGGACGACGGCAAAAAACGGCCCTTCGCCAAAGAAATTTAACGGATTAAACTCCTGTTTTATTGAGGAAATACCCCCTCAGTGCAAAAAATCTCATCTTTGTGCAAAAAAGACCTTGCAGCCCCCCGGCCCCATCCGTAAATACCCCCTCACCGGCGGCGCTGAGGTGCCAACGGGAAGCCAAACGAGGCCGCGCCGAAAGGCAAAGCTGCGGGAGGCAAACAAAAAACTGAGACACACTGAGGCGGGCAGCGCTCATAAGGAAGAGCGCAGTCGGTTGATTTTTGTCTCTAGCTCTTTGAAATTGCTGGTTTCTGAAGAGATATGCGGGCGGTTTGGTCCATTCGATGGATCATCCTCTGTATATCGCGCTCTTAGGGCTTCGGTCCGATGATAGAGTGTCAGCTTCACTGTTTGGACGGCTTTCGGTTTCTGATGAAACCCGAAGCACAACAAACAGAGACTGTCCCTTCCTAGCCGGAAGGGACGATGTGCAGAGGTTCGAACGTCAAGGATAAGCTGGTAACAGCTTTTCAACTTGAGAGTTTGATCCTGGCTCAGAACGAACGCTGGCGGCAGGCCTAACACATGCAAGTCGAGCGAGATCTTCGGATCTAGCGGCGGACGGGTGAGTAACGCGTGGGAACGTGCCCTTCT
>NZ_CBFIIK010000005.1:0-67485 GCF_965662675.1 Roseicyclus sp.
GTGGTCGCGTGAAAGTCTCTGCTGATAAAGCATAACGCATTGCTTGCGGCCAGATCGTGCGATGGGCTTTGCCAAGGGTTGATGCTCCGACGCCCTGCGCGACCGCCCGCACATGATCCGGTGCAAGGCCAGCCCGTCAGCGCGTCGCGGCACCCGATCGCCTGCGCGAAAAAGCGTCACGAAACAGGGCCTCGCGCGCTTGATCGTCGATCTGCGCACCCGCGTCGCCGCAGATATGCCCGGAAAGCAGAAGTTCGGCAAAACCATGGGCCTGCGCCCAATAGCCCAAAACCTCGGCCCGCAGGGCAGGATCATCAGCGCCGGGTGCGCCCGGCAGTGATGCCACCACCGCCGCGAGGTGGTCATAGGCGCGCGCCGCCGCGGCATGCAGATCAGCGCTGGAGTTTGCCCGCATCGGCGTGCCGAAAACCAGCCGAAAAAGCGCCGGATGCGTGGTTGCGAATTCCAGATAGCCAAGGCCCGAGGCGACCAGCCGTTCCCCGGCGTCATCGAGGGTCGTGGCTTGGCGGGTTTGCATCTTGTCCAAAAGCTGGTCGAAGCCACGCACCGCCAGCGCATCGATCAACCCCGCCATATCGCCGAAATGATGCGCAGGGGCCGAATGGCTGACGCCCGCGCGCGCCGCCAACTTGCGCAGCGAAAACCCCGCCAGACCGGATTGGGCCAGTTCCACCTCGCCCGCAGCCAGCAGCGCATTGCGTAGATCGCCATGATGGTAGCCGGGTTTTTTCCCTTCAGGTGGCAAGATCATGCTCCGTTCGCGTTATTGCGCAAAGATTATCTTGACGGCGTCAAGATCACAAGCTTAGTCTATGTTGACGCTGTCTAGATATAACCAGTTTCCGGGGAAAGCGCCATGGCTGCTGAGACCCTTTTTACCATCGCCAACCCCTTTGCCTTGCTGGGCTGGATCGCCCTGGCCTTCGCCCCGCTTGCACCGCGGTGGGCCGATCTGATGGCGGGCTGGATCATCCCCGGCCTTTTGTCGCTGGGCTATGCGGTGCTGATCCTCGTGCATTGGGCCGACGCGCCGGGCGGCTACAGCAACTTGGATGCGGTGCAAGCGCTGTTCACCGATCCCGATATCGCGCTGGCGGGTTGGTTGCATTTCCTCGCCTTCGACCTGTTCATCGGCGCATGGATCGTGCGCCATGCCCGTGCGCAGGGTGAACGACATCTGGTGATCTTGCCGATCTTGCCCTTTGCATTTCTCTTCGGGCCCATCGGCCTTGCTGCCTATTTCGCGCTGCGGCTTGTGCGGCGCAGTGGCTTTTCCACTCCCCAAGAGGTGCTTTGACATGGCCATGCTGACCGCACAGATCGCCCCCGCTGCCCCCCGCATCCCGGCCCTCCATCGGTTTGAGCCGATCCTTGGCGGCATGGGGTTCTTCATGATCCTTTCACTGGCCCTGACCCTGCCCGCCCTCTGGCTCGATGGCCGCACCCTTGATGGAGAAGGGGTCTGGCTGAAGCCGGTGAAGTTTCAGATCGCCTTGGCGATCTATTTGCTCACCCTCGCCTATTTCGCGCGCTTCATACCAAGGCCCGCGATAGCGCAGCGGCGGATGCGGCTTTTCCTGATGGCGGTCGCGGGCGCGGTCGTGGCCGAGATGATCTGGATCGGCGGCGCGGCCATGTTCGCGATCCCCTCGCACTACAACACCCATCCCGTGATGTATGGCCTCTATCTGTTGATGGGGGCGTTTGCCGTTTTGCTGACAACGACAAGCCTTGTCTTCGGCCTTGCGATCTGGCGCGACCGCGCCAGCGTCTTGCCCGATGCGCTGCGGCTTGCGGTGGCGCTGGGCCTGATCCTGACCTTCGCGCTGACCGTTCCCGCGGCCGGGGTTCTTTCATCGCTGCCCGGCCCTTTGATCGGCACGCCGATAAGCGGGGCGCATCTGCCCGTCATGGGTTGGTCGCGCGAAGTGGGCGATCTGCGTGTCGCGCATTTTTTGGCGACCCATGCGCTTCATGCCGTGCCTTTGGCGGGGTTTGCCGCCCATCTTGCCTTGGGCGCACGGCTGGCTGTTCCCGCGGTCTGGCTGGCGGCTGGCCTTTACACCGGGCTGACGGTGCTGGCCTGTGTGCAGGCGCTGATGGGCCAGCCCTTTTTCGTGTTCTGAGTTTACGGAGGCGTTGAGATGATCCGCACACAGTTCGGCCCTGTCGGCCTTGCGCTATTGAGTGTTCTTTTACCGACCCTTGCCTTGGCCGATGGCGCACAAGGGCTGTGGCGGACCGAACCCACCGATCAAGGTTATCTGGAGGTCAGCATCGCCCCCTGCCAAGGCGGCGCGCTTTGCGGCACGATCCTGCGCGCGCGCGATTTGCAAGGGCGCGAGCAGCCTTATCCGCATACCGGGCGACAGATGATCTGGGCGATGATGCCTGATGGCGATGGACAATGGCGCGATGGCCGCATCTGGGACCCGCGCAATGACCGCACCTTCAATTCCCGGATGGAGGCGCGGGGAGACCGCCTCGTCGTGTCGGGCTGCGTGATGGGTATTTGCCAGCGTCAGACATGGCAGCGCGCGAACTGAACCAGCCTGACCATCTGAAATTGCGTCTGGAAATCGTCGCGCCCGCGGCGCATCCTCGCCCGCAGAAATACCAAGCTCAAACAGGGGGGAGATAGCGAAATGGGCGATGTCGCGCATCTGGGCCATGTCGAGGTTTATTCGGACCGCTTCGAGGAAAGCCTTGATTTTTACACGCGGATCTACGGCCTCAAGCTGTCTCTGCTGGAGCAGGATACGGCGTGGCTGAGGGCGTGGGATGATTACGAGTTCCACAGCCTCAAGCTAACGCGCCACCACACCACCGGGGTAGGCCATATCGGCTATCGCGCGGAAAGCCCCGAGGCGTTGGAGCGTCGCGTCGCGGCCATCACGGCTGCGGGCTACAAGACGCATGGCTGGTTCGATGACGACCCCGGCCATGGCCGCGCCTTTCGGTTCGAAGACCCTTTCGGCCATGTGTTCGAGCTTTACTACGACACCCGCCGCGCCGAACCCGCCGAGGGTGATCGACCCGCACTCAAGAACATGGCGTCGAAATTCACCGCCCAAGGAGCCAGCCCCCGCAGGCTCGATCACTTGAACCTGCTGGCGACCGATGTGGCCGCGTTCCGCCGTTTCATGGAAACCTGTCTTGGTAGCCGCGTGACCGAGATGATCCAGCTCGACAATGGCCGCGTCGGCGGCTGCTGGTTCACCGTCAACAACAAGACCTATGATCTTGCCTGCACCGAGGAGCATGGCCGGGGTGACGGGCGGCTGCATCACGTCACCTACGCCACCGACCAGCGCGAGGATATTCTGCGCGCCGCCGATATCTTTCTTGAAAACGGGGTGCATATCGAAACCGGGCCGCACAAACACGCGATTCAAGGCACGTTCTTCCTCTATGTCTGGGAACCGGCAGGCAACCGGATGGAGCTGGCAAATGCCGGCGCGCGGCTGATCCTTGCCCCTGATCATGCGCCCGTCGTCTGGACCGAGACCGAGCGGAAGAAGGGACAAGCGTGGGGCCTCAAGACCATCGAGACCTTCCACACCCATGGCACGCCGCCGGTGAAAAGCGACCATTGATCGGTGTGCAAAGAATTTCGGCCAGCGAAGGTTCCCGCGCTGGCCGAAATTCAGTCAATATACTGATATAAAATAAAAAATGAATGATCCGGCTTGCCAGATTGTTTTGTTGACAAGAAAATTGGAACGATCCAATAATTTGCCGACACCGCCGGAAAACCGGCCTGCGATTCGTGCGCGGATCGCCAAAGGGGGGAATTCTGCCATGCGTTGGGGATTGATCGGCGCGAGCAATATCGCCGCCAACCACATGATCGGGGCCATTCGCGGCGCAGGCGGTGATATCCGTTCTGTGCTGAGTGCAAGCGCTGACCGCGCCAAGAGCTACGCGGCCGAACATGGCATCGCGCATGGGTATGATGACCTCGACGCGATGCTGGCCGCCGACAGTCTGGACGCGGTCTATATCTCGACCACCAATGAAAAGCATTTCGCCCAAGCCATGTCTGCCATCGCAGCCGGCAAGCACGTGCTTTGCGAAAAGCCGCTCGCGATGAGCGTTTCGGATGCCGTCACAATGGTGCGCGCCGCCGATGCGGCGGGCGTTGTCTTCGGCACCAACCATCACCTGCGCAACGCAGGATCGCATCTGGCGATCCGCGAGGCGGTACAGGCGGGCCGCATCGGCGATGTGCTGAGCGTGCGGGTGTTTCACGCCGTCTATCTGCCCCCTTTCTTGCATGGCTGGCGCCTCGACAATCCCGGCGCGGGCGGCGGTGTCATCCCCGATATCGTTGTCCATGACGCCGACACCGTGCGCTTTCATCTGGGCGAAGATCCGGTGGATGTCGTTGCCATCGACGCGGCCTCCGGCCTTGGCCAAGGGGTCGAGGATAGCTGCATGTCGGTCTGGTCCATGCCCTCGGGTGCGATGGTCATGGCGCATGAAAGCTTTACCCATGCCTTTGCCCAGACGGGTCTGGAACTGCATGGCACCAAGGGATCGATCATCGCGCGCAATGTGATGACGCAGCGCCCGGTGGGGCAGATCACGCTGCGCACCGAAGCGGGGGAGGAGGCGATCACCTTTTCCGATCACAACCTTTATGTCCGCGCGCTGGATCATTTCCACGCCGCGATGGAGGGAAAGGGGCGGCCATCGGCCGATGGGATCGACGGGATCAAATCGCTGGCCGTCGCCGCCGCCGTGGCGCAGGCCGCCAAGACCGGTCAGCGCACAACGGTCGATTACGGCGGGGTCTGAGCCATGGGCAAGCATGTCACCGCCGCCGAGGCTGTCGCGCGCATCCCCGATGGGGCGGTTGTCACGGTGTCGTCGTCGTCGGCGCTGGGCTGCCCCGATGCAGTACTGAAGGCGCTAGGCGAACGCTTCCGGGCCGAGGGGCATCCACGGGGGCTAACCACGCTGCATCCGATCGCGGCGGGCGACATGTATGGCGTCAAGGGCATCGACCATATCGCGCAAGACGGGCTCTTGTCGCGCGTGATCGCGGGCAGCTATCCCTCCGGGCCATCCAACCTGCCCATGCCCGAAATCTGGAAGATGGTCGTCGAGGATCGCGTCGCCGCCTATAACGTCCCCTCCGGTATCCTGTTCGACATGCACCGCGATGTCGCCGCGCGCCGCCCCGGCGTGATGACCAAGGTGGGGTTCGAGACCTTCGTCGATCCGATCCGCGAGGGCTGCGCGATGAATGCGCGGGGGGCGGCCGCGCCCATCGTGCAGCGCGCCGAATTCGGGGGCGAGACATGGCTGCATTTCCCCAACATCGTGCCCAATGTCGCCATCATCCGTGCGACCACGGCGGATGAGCGCGGCAACCTGACCTATGAGCACGAGGGTGCCTATCTCGGCGCGCTGGATCAGGCGATCGCCACCCGCAACCACGGCGGGCTGGTGATCGCACAGGTCAAGCGCATGACCGCCGCCGGATCGCTGCGGCCCCATGATGTGCATGTGCCGGGCCATCTGGTCGATTTGATCGTGCTGGCCCCCGACCAGAAACAGACCACCGAAACCCAATACGACCCCGCCATCTCGGGCGAGATCATGCGCCCATGGGACAGTTTTGCGCTTGGCGAACATGGCGTGGAGAAAGTCATCGCGCGCCGCGCCGCGATGGAGGTCAGGCGCGGCCAGACCGCCAATCTGGGCTTTGGCATTTCCGCCATGGTGCCGCGCATTCTATTGGAAGAAGGCCATGCGCAAGCGGTGACATGGGCTATCGAACAAGGTGCCGTGGGGGGCATGCCGCTGACCGGTTTCGCCTTTGGCTGCGCGTCGAATGCCGATGCTTTCGTTCCCTCGCCCAACCAATTCAGCTATTTTCAGGGCGGCGGCTTTGACCAGACCTTCCTCTCGTTTCTCGAGGTGGATGTTCAGGGCAACGTCAATGTCTCGAAACTGGGCAAGAAACCCTATCTGACGGCGGGCTGCGGCGGCTTCGTCGACATTACAGCGCATGCGAAAAAGATCGTCTTTTCGGGGTTCTTCGAGGCCGGGGCCGCGCTTGACCTCTCCGATACCGGCCTGCGGGTCACCAAGCCCGGCAAATTCGCCAAGATGGTTGATGCAGTCGAACATGTCACCTTTTCGGGCGCGCGTGCCGTCGCGCAGGGGCAAGATGTGATCTACGTGACCGAGCGCTGCGTGATCCGCCTGACGCCCAAGGGTTTGGTCGCGGTCGAGGTGATGCCGGGGATCGAGCCTGCCCGCGATATCGTGGCGGCTAGCGGCGGGCGCGTGACGCTGGCCGAAAACGCCACCACCATGCCCCTTGCGCTTCTGCGCGATCAGCCGATGGGTTGGTCGCCATGAGCGCCGTTCACCTGATCCTTGACGGGGCCACAGCGCACATCGTTCTCGACAACCCCGGCAAGCTCAACGCCTTCACGCCTGACATGCTGTCGCAGCTCGAGGCACATTGCGCCACGCTGGAGCGTTCGCCCGAGGTGCTTTGTGTGATCCTGCGCTCCGAAGGTGAGCGCGCCTTTTGCGCCGGGGCCGATATCACCGCTTGGGCGGGGCTTTCACCCTTTGATTTCGCGCGTCTTTGGGTGCGCGAGGGGCATCGCATCTTTGACCGGCTGGCGCGGCTGTCGAAACCGACGATCGCGGTGATCCACGCCCCGGCATTCGGCGGCGGGCTGGAACTGGCAGCCTGTTGCGATATCCGCGTGATGGCCTCCACCGCCACGCTGGCCCTGCCCGAGGCGCAGGTCGGCATCGTGCCGGGTTGGTCCGGCACGCAGCGGCTTGCCCGGCTTTTGCCCGAAGCAGTGATGAAGGAAATGGCCCTTTTTGGCCGCCGGATCGATGCGACCCGCGCGTATGGCTTGGGCTTCGCGGCGGAAGTCGCCGATGATCCGTTGGCCGCTGCAATGGGGATTGCTGCAAGCCTCGCCAGATCCTCGCCCCGCGCGGTCGAGGTGGCGAAATACCAGATCCATGCCGCCGTCGGCGAAGACCGCGCCGCGATGATCGAGGCGCTGGGCGGCGGCATGATCGCGGCGAGCGCCGACAAGGCCGAAGGGGTCGCCGCCTTTGCCGCAAAACGCAAACCCGAATTTCCCGGAAGCTGACCGATGCTGGACCTGACGATCATCCCCGCCACCAATGCCGCAACGCTCCCTGATGCGCCGATGGTGCTGCGCCACTGGATCGCTGGTGCATGGATCGATAGCGCCGATGGCGCGACCAGTGAGCGCCGCTCGCCCGCCCATGGCGTGCCTGTTTCCGTCGCGGCCAAGGGCGGCAGGGTTGAGGTCGAGGCCGCGATTGCCGCAGCACGCGCGGCCTTTGATTCCGGCCCATGGGCGAAGACATCGGGCAAGGATCGCGCCACGCTCTTGCTGAAAGTCGCCGATCTGATCGACCGCGACCGCGCCAAGATCGCCCTTCAGGAAGTGCTGGAATCGGGCAAACCCATCACGCAGGCGATGGCCGAGATCGAAGGCGCCGCCGATATCTGGCGCTATGCGGCCGCATTGGCCCGCACGATCCATGGCGATAGCCACAACAGCCTTGGCCCCGATATGCTGGGTCTGGTGCTGAAGGAACCCATCGGCGTGGTGGCGATGATCACGCCGTGGAATTTCCCTTTTCTCATCATCTCGCAAAAACTGCCCTTTGCCTTGGCGGCGGGCTGCACGGCGGTGGTCAAACCCTCGGAACTGACGCCGGGCACCACGGTGATGCTGGGCGAACTTCTACAAGAAGCAGGCCTGCCCAAGGGCGTGTGCAATATCGTGCTGGGCTATGGCGATCCGGTGGGCGCGATGCTGTCGACGGATGCGCGCGTGGACATGGTGTCCTTCACCGGCTCGACCGCTGTGGGCAAGCGCATCAGCGCGGCGGCAAGTGCAACACTGAAGAAAGTCAGCCTGGAACTCGGCGGCAAGAACCCGCAGGTGATTTTCCCCGATGCCGATCTGGATCAGGCGGCTGACGCCATCGCATTCGGCGTCTATTTCAACGCCGGCGAATGCTGCAATTCGGGCAGCCGGATCATCGTGCATGAGGATGTGGCCGCCGCCCTCATTGACAAAATCGCCGCACTCAGCCGTCGCGTGCCGTTTGGCGAGCCGCTCGATCCGCGCACGCAGGTCGGCGCGATCATCTCGCCCGAACATCTGGAAAAGATCGACGGTTATGTCCGTGGGGCGGTCGCCGCGGGCGCGCGAGTCGCCTTGGGCGGTGCGGCACTCGATGTCGGCGGCTTGGGGGCGCAATTCTACCAGCCGACCATCGTGACGGGCGTGACACCCGACATGGCCATCGCCCGCGAGGAGGTGTTCGGCCCGGTCCTTTCGGTCCTGACCTTCTGCACGGCGGATGAAGCCATCGCGCTCGCCAATGATGCCGCCTATGGCTTGTCGGCGGGCGTCTGGAGTCGCGATGTCTCGACCTGCCTCGATTTCATGCGCCGCGTGCGCGCGGGCACGGTCTGGACCAACACATGGATGGATGGGTTCGCCGAACTGCCCTTTGGCGGGTTCAAGGAAAGCGGGCAAGGGCGCGAGTTGGGCCGCTACGGCCTGGAAGAATTCCTAGAGGTCAAAACCGTCCAGATGCGCATCGGTCAGACATGGGGGGCATGGGTCGCCTGATGCGAAGCGCCGCGTCACACATCGGGGTCTGGCAAGAACAGGCGATTCAGCCGATCTTGCGGCTCGCCATTCATGCGCCTGAGCAGCATCTCGGCCATGGCGCGGCCCGTGGCGCGCAGATCCTCGAACACTGTGTCGATGCGCGGACGGATATTGTCGAAGATCGGCGAGGCGCGCTTGGCCACGATATCGGCATCCACCCCATGCACCGCACCCGTGTCGGTCAGCGCGGCCAAGGCCAACAGGGCCGTGACCTCACCCACGCAGACATAGCCATCGGGTGGATCGGCGGCACCACGGCGCTGCGTCAAGGCGGCGGCGATGTGGGGCGGCGGGCTGTCGAGGGTCACGCCGGCCACGATCTCGTAATCGATCCCGGCCTCGCGCACCGCCGAGAGGAACCCGTAGCGCAAATGCTGGGTAAAGGTGAACTGATCGCCGGGCAGCACAAGGCTGATCCGGCGTCGCCCCTTGGACACCAGATGCCGAACCGCCTGCCGCGCAAAAGCCTCGTTGTCGAAATCCACCCAAGGATGGGCCATGGTGAACTCGGTCCGGCCATGGCTGACAAAGGGGAAATCCGCCTCCATCAACAGGCGAACGCGAGGATCGAAGGCTTCGGTTCGGGTGAACAAGATCCCGTCGGCCAAGTTGTTGCGCAAGATGGTGCGCACAGGGGCCAGCCGGTCTTCGCCGGGGCTATCGGGCACCACGGTGACGGAATAGCCGGTGCCGGCCAAGACCTCGGTGATGCCGGCCAAGAATTCATGGGTGAAGCCCAGAAATTCATGCTGGGTATTGAGCAAAAGGCTGATGACCTGCGTCCGGCCGGTGCGCAAGCGGCGCGCGGCGCGGTCAGGCACATAGCCCAGCCGCGTGGCTGCCGCACTCACCGTTTCGCGTGTCCGCGCAGCGATTCGCGGATCACCCGCCAAGGCGCGCGACACCGTCGCCACTGCAAAGCCGGTTTCTTGCGACAAGGTGCGCAAGGTTGGCTTGTCGCCTTGAATATCGTCGCCCATCGCCCGGTTGCGTCCTTGGGTTGTGTCCTTGGTTATAGTGACCAAGTTTTCAAACGTTTCAATAGTCAAATCTGCAACGATTATTTTTCTGCACCGCAGAATAATCTCGCCTTTATTGCTGCTTACGCGAAACGACGAGACATTGAAACTTACAATTTGGGGTTGACGCGACCCCAATTTATAACGTTTCAATTATCCCAAGCCCGATAAGGGCGATGGTCAATCAGGGAGGAACCGAGACATGACCATGATGAAGAAACTACACATGACCGCCGCCGTTTTGGCGCTGTCGACCACCGCGGTCGCAGCCCAAGAGGTGGAAGTGCTGCATTGGTGGACCTCGGGCGGTGAAGCTGCCGCCGTTGGTACACTGCGCGACACGCTGGCCGCTGGCGGCGTGGGCTGGCAGGATATGCCCGTCGCTGGTGGTGGTGGCTCTGACGCCATGACCGTGCTGCGCGCGCGCGTCACCGCAGGCGACGCACCGACAGCCGTGCAGATGCTCGGCTTCTCGATTCAGGATTGGGCCGCTGAAGGCGCGCTTGCCAATCTCGACGCGCTGGCCGCCGAGCAGGGCTGGAACGATGTCGTCCCCGCCGCACTTCAAGCCTTCTCGACCTATGAGGGGAGCTGGGTTGCAGCGCCCGTGAACGTCCACTCGACCAACTGGGTCTGGGCCAATACCGCGCTGATGGCCGAGCTTGGCCTATCGCAGCCCAACAGCTGGGAAGAGTTCGTCGCCGCGATGGAAGCGGCCAAGGCCGCAGGCAAGACCGCGCTCGCCCATGGTGGTCAGGCATGGCAGGAAGCCACCATGTTCGACTCGATGGTGATGGGTGCCGGTGGCCCCGACTTCTACCAAGCCGCGATGGTCGATCTCGACCCCGCAGCGCTGGGCTCTGACACTATGGTCGAGGCCTTCAACCGCATGGCAACGCTGCGCAGCTTTGTCGATGACAACTTCTCGGGCCGCGATTGGAACCTCGCCACCGCGATGGTCATCAATGGCGACGCGCTGTTCCAGATCATGGGTGACTGGGCCAAGGGCGAATTCGTGAACGCGGGCATGACCGCCGGCAACGAGTTCACCTGCTTCCGCGTGCCCGGCACCGAAGGCACCGTGACCTTCAACTCCGACCAGTTTGCGATGTTCAACGTGACCGACGCTGCCGCGCAGCAGGCCCAGCTTGCCATGGCATCCGCCGTGCTGAGCCCGGAATTCCAGGTGGCGTTCAACCTCGTCAAGGGCTCGGTGCCCGCGCGCACCGACATCCCCTCCGACCAGTTCGACATGTGCGGCCAGATGGGCATGGCACAGCTGGCGGCCGCGGGTGCTTCGGGTGGTCTGTTCGGGTCGATGGCGCATGGCCATGCCAACCCGCCCTCGGTTCAGAACGCGATGTATGACGTGATCACCGCGCATTTCAACGGCGAGTACGATGCCGAGACCGCTGCCGCGGAACTCGTCACCGCCGTCGAGATCGCGCAGTAATCCGCGCAGATATGACCGGCCCCGATCACTTCGGGGCCGGTCTTTTTTCCGGTCCAACAGGACCGCACAAACATTCTCGCGACAAAAGGGGGGTAAGCCGATGGCCGCATCGACCGATACGGGCGTTGATCTGCGCACACGGCTTCAGACTTGGTTGCCCAAGCTGGTCTTGGCGCCCTCGCTCGCGATCATGCTGGTGTTCGTCTACGGTTTCATCGCCTTCACGATCTACCTCAGCTTTACCGACAGCCGCATGTTGCCGTCCTTCGGCTGGGTCGGCTGGGATAATTACGACCGCCTGTTCCGCATCCGTGAATGGAACACCGCGATCAGCAATCTGGCGGTGTTCGCCACGCTCTACATCGGCATCTCGACGCTCATCGGGCTTAGCCTTGCGATCTTCCTCGACCAGAAAATCCGCGGCGAAGGAGTACTGCGCCCGATCTTCCTTTACCCCATGGCGCTCAGCTTCATCGTCACCGGCACAGCCTGGAAATGGTTTCTCGATCCCGCCATCGGCCTTGAGAACACGATGCATCTTTGGGGTTGGGAAAGTTTCACCTTCAACTGGATCAAAGACCGCGAAATGGCGATTTATACCGTCGTCATCGCCGCGGTCTGGCAATCCTCGGGCTTCGTGATGGCAATGTTCTTGGCGGGCCTGCGCGGGATCGACAACGAGATCCTGAAAGCCGCCCAGATCGACGGCGCCTCGAACTGGAACCTCTACCGCCGGATCATCCTGCCGCAACTCAGGCCCGCTTTCTTGTCGGCCTTCGTGATCCTCAGCCATCTGGCGATCAAATCCTATGACTTGGTCATCGCGCTGACAGGCGGGGGGCCGGGCAATGCCACGGCGTTGCCTGCGACCTTCATGTATTCCTACACCTTCACCCGCAACCAGATGGGCATCGGTGCGGCCTCGGCGGTGATCATGCTCATGACGATTGCCGCGATCATGGTTCCCTACCTTTATGCCGAGTTGAAGGAGAAGAAGTGATGGCCGTCGCATCCTCTGATACCGCCATCCGCACCTCGCGCATCACGCGGGCCTTCATCTACCTTTTCCTGCTCTTGTTCGCGTTGTTCTACCTGCTGCCATTCGGGATCATGCTGGTGAACTCGCTGAAACCCTTGTCCGAGATCACCGGCGGCAACATGATCGCCTTGCCGCAGGATTGGACGATCGCGCCGTGGCTTTCGGCGTGGTCCACCGCCCAGATCGGGGTCGAGCCGACGGGCTTGCGCCCGTATTTCATCAACTCGCTGGTCATGGCCATTCCCGCCGTGATGCTGTCGACAGTGGTCGGCGCGCTCAATGGCTATGTGCTGACGAAATGGCAATTCCGCGGGTCCACCATCATCTTCGGGCTGCTCTTGTTCTCCTGCTTCATCCCGTTCCAGATCGTGCTGATCCCGATGGCGCGCATTCTTGGGTTGCTCGATATCGCGGGGACGACACCGGGGTTGATCTTGGTGCATTTCGTCTACGGGATCGGGTTCACCACGCTCTATTTCCGCAATTACTACGCCGCTTTCCCGACAGAACTGGTGCGCGCGGCGCAGATCGACGGGGCGGGGTTCTTCCAGATCTTCTGGCGCATCATGCTGCCCTCGTCCGGGCCGATCATCGCGGTCAGTTTCATCTGGCAATTCACCAATATCTGGAACGACTTTCTGTTCGGGGCGTCTTTTGCCAGCGGAGGGTCGGCACCGATGACGGTGGCGCTCAATAACCTCGTCAACTCCTCGACGGGGGTGCGCGAATACAACGTGCATTTCGCAGGCGCCATCATGGCAGCCGCCCCCACGCTTCTCGTCTACATCGTTGCCGGCCGCTACTTCGTCCGCGGTCTCATGGCTGGCTCCGTGAAAGGATAAACACCATGGGCTTTCTCGATATCGACAACGTGACCAAATCCTATGGCGCGGTCGAAGTGCTGCACAAGGTCGACATCGCGGTGGAAGAGGGTGAGTTCCTCGTCCTTGTCGGACCCTCGGGCTGCGGCAAGTCCACGCTTCTGAACATGATCGCGGGGCTTGAAGGGATTTCCTCGGGCGAGATCCGGATCAAGGACCGGGTGATGAACGGCGTGCATCCCTCGCGCCGCAACATCGCGATGGTGTTCCAATCCTACGCGCTCTACCCGAACATGACTGTGGGCCAGAACATCACCTTTGGCCTCGAGATGCACGGCACACCCAAGCCCGCGCGCGAGAAGGCGATGAAGGATGTGGCCCAGCTGTTGCAGATCGAGCATCTGCTCGACCGCAAGCCCGGCCAGTTGTCGGGGGGGCAGCGTCAGCGTGTCGCCATGGGCCGTGCGCTTGTGCGCAATCCCGATGTGTTCTTGTTCGACGAGCCGCTCTCGAATCTCGATGCCAAGCTGCGCGTCGATATGCGCATCGAGATCAAGAAGCTGCACCAGCGCCTTGGCACCACCATCGTCTATGTGACCCATGACCAGATCGAAGCGATGACCCTCTCGACCCGGATCGCGGTGATGTATGATGGCTTTGTCCAGCAATTGGGCACGCCCAAGGAAATCTACGACGCGCCCGCGAACCTGTTTGTCGCGACCTTCATGGGCAGCCCGGCGATGAATGTGCTGCCTGCGCAGCTTGTTGAACGGGATGGTGCGCTACATGCACTGATCACGGCCGCCGATGGGCAAGAGCGTGCGCTCAGGATCGAGAACGCGCCCCCGGCCTATGGCACCTACAAGGATGCTAAGGTGTTGCTCGGCATCCGCCCCGAGGCGATCACCGACCCCGAAGGTGCCGATCGCAATGCCCGCAACATCCAGCATTTGACCAACCGCGTGACCGTGACCGAACCGGCGGGCGCCGATACCTTCGTGACCATGACGATGTCGGGCAAGGATTGCATCGCGCGGATGCGCGCCGATGCCGATGTGCAGCCCGGCCGCGACTTTGCCTTTGCCATCAACATGGACAAGGCGGTGCTGTTCGACCCCAAGACGGAAGTACGGATCGCCTGACCATGATCCACCCGCATCCTTGGGCAGCGGGCGCAATTTTGATCTGGAATTGGAACGATCCAAAAGCTATCAATTAGCGGCAAGGGGCGCGCCATGACCGACGCAGACATCATCATCATCGGTTCCGGAATGGGCGGGGCGACGCTGGCTGCTGGGCTTGCGCCGACGGGTCTGCGGATCTTGATCCTCGAACGCGGGGAACGTTTGCCCGACACCCCCGAGGCGCGCGATCCGCTCGCGATCTTCGCCAAGGGACATTTCCGACCCGCCGAGACATGGCTGACGCCCGAGGGTGATCGCTTCAACCCCGGCAATTACGCCTATGTCGGCGGCAATTCGAAATTCTATGGCGCAGTGATGATGCGCTACCGCGAGGCCGATTTCGCGCCCATTCGCCATCTGGGCGGCATGACGCCGGGCTGGCCCTTTGCCTATGACACGCTTGCGTCATGGTATGACAAGGCCGAGGCGCTTTACCAGGTACGGGGGCAAGCGGGTCTTGACCCGACCGAGCCGCCGCGCGCGACCCCTTACGCCTATCCTCCCGTCCCACATGAGCCCGCCATCGCTGATCTGGCGCGGCGGCTGCGGGCCGTGGGGCTGCACCCCGCGCCCCTGCCGCTGGCCGTCGATCTCGACCGTTGGCTTGCGCGGGCTGCGACGCCTTGGGATGCTTTTCCCGATACCACGGGCGGCAAGCTTGATGCCGAGACCGCCGCCTTGGCACAGGCGCTGCGGCACCCCAATGTACGGCTTGAAACCGGCACAACCGTCGCGCGCCTTGCGACCGAGGGCGACAGGATAAGCATCGTCATCACCGACCGCGGCCATTTCCGTGCGCCGCGCGTGGTGTTGGCGGCGGGCGCGGTAATGACGGCGGCGATCTTGCTGCGCTCGGCCGATGAACGGCACCCGACCGGGCTTGCCAATCGCTCCGATCATGTCGGGCGCAATTTCATGAACCACAATGCGTCCGCCGTGCTGGCGTTGTCGTTGCGGCGCAACCGCTCGGTCTATCAGAAAACATTGCAGATCAATGATTGGTATCTGGCCGACGGGCAGGGCGGCGCACCCTTGGGCAATGTGCAGCTTTTGGGCCGTGTGTCCGCCCCGATCCTTGTCGCGCAAAGCGGGTTGCCGGGGCCATTGGCCAAGCTGATCGCGGATCGCGCCATCGATTTCTACGCCATGTCAGAAGACCTGCCCCACCCGGACAGCCGGGTCAGCGTGAAAGGTGATGATATCGTGCTCGGTTGGCGGCGTTCGAACTGGGAAGCGCATGAGGCGCTCGTCAGCCGGCTAAAGGCCGCGCTCAGGCGCGCGGGCTTTCCCATCGTTTTGTCCAAGGCCTTCGACCGACGCACGCCCTCGCATCAATGCGGCACCGCGCGTTTGGGCGATGATCCGGCGCGCAGCGTGACAGACCGCTATGGGCGATGCCATGATCATCCCAATCTGTGGATCTGCGATGCCGCACTTTTGCCGACGTCGGCGGCGGTGAACCCGTCGCTGACCATTGCGGCGCTGGCACTCAGGCAGGCCGACCGCATCGCAAAGGAGGTTGCGGCATGAAACGCGCATTGATCACCGGCGGCCAGCAGGGCATCGGGCTTGGGATCGCCACTGCGCTTCATCGCGCGGGTTGGAAGGTGGCGTTGGCCTCCGAACTGCCGCCCGAGGCGGAGAGAGTGCAGGCGGCGCTGGCTGCCTTGCCGGGGGCCAGCTACCACCAGCACGACCTGTCCGACCTCTCAAATGTCACAGCCCTTCTCGACGCGGTGGGGCCGGTCACGACGCTCGTCTCGAACGCAGGCGTCCCCGCGAAGGTGCGCGGCGATCTTTTGGACATCTCACCCGAGAGTTTTGACCGCTGCATGACGGTGAACCTGCGCGGTGCCTTTTTCCTTGCACAAGAATGCGCGCGCCGCATGCAGGCCCTACCGCCCGAACCTTACCGGTCGCTCGTCTTCATCACCTCGGTCAGCGCGGCGATGGTGTCGCCCGACCGGGCTGAATATAGCATCTCAAAGGCGGGGGCCGCGATGATGGCGCAGGCCTTTGCCGCCCGCCTTGCGCCCGAGAATATCGGCGTCTTCGACATTCGCCCCGGCATCATCGAAACACCGATGACCGCGCCCGTGCGCGACCGCTACGACCAACGCATCGCCGATGGCCTTGTGCCCGCCCGCCGCTGGGGCAACCCCGGCGATATCGCGCAGACCATCCTGCCGCTTGTGCGCGGCGATTTCGCCTTTGCCACCGGGGCGGTGATCCCCGTCGATGGCGGGCTGTCCATTCACCGGCTCTGAGGGATGAACATGGCCGAGGGCTTTGACTACATCATCATCGGCGGCGGCAGCGCGGGCTGCGTGCTGGCCGCCCGCCTGTCGGAAGACCCCGCCGCTAAGGTGCTGCTGCTTGAGGCCGGCGGCCGCGACCGTAACCCGCTGTTCCACCTGCCGGCGGGCTTTGCCAAGATGACCAAGGGGTTGGGATCGTGGGGCTGGGAAACCGTGCCGCAGCGCCACATGAAAGGCCGCGTCTTCAACTACACGCAGGCGCGTGTGATCGGTGGTGGCTCCAGCCTCAACGCGCAAATCTATACCCGCGGCAATGCGCAGGATTACGACGAGTGGCGGCAGATGGGCTGCGAGGGTTGGGGGTATGAGGATGTTCTGCCCTATTTCCGCAAGGCCGAAGATAACGACACCTACGACAACCGCTATCACGGCAAGGGCGGCCCCTTGGGCGTGTCGCAGCCCATCGCGCCCCTGCCGATCTGCGAGGCGTATTTCGCAGCTGCAGCAGCACTTGGCATCCCGCGCAACCTCGATATCAACGGCGAGACGCAAGACGGCGTCTGCTATTACCAGCTCACCCAGCGCAACGCGCGGCGGTCATCGGCCGCGATGGCCTATGTCGCGCCGAACGCGAGGCGCGCCAACCTGACCGTAAAGACCGGGGCGCAGGTGCGGCGCATCACGGTCACGGGCGGCCGCGCGACGGGCGTGGAACTGGTCGATGGCACAATCCTGTCCGCCACCACCGAGGTGATCCTTTCTTCGGGTGCGATCGGTTCGCCGCGTCTGCTGATGCTCTCGGGGATCGGCCCGGCGGATCATCTCCAAGATCTGGGCATTCCGGTCGTGCTGGACCAGCCGCAGCTGGGCGAGAACCTGCAAGATCACCTCGATCTCTACTGTATCGTCGAGTTGAGCGGCCCCTATAGCTATGACCGCTACGCCAAGCCCCACATGGCGGTGCTAGCCGGGCTGCAATACCTGCTCACCCGCAAGGGGCCGGTCGCCTCGTCGCTCTTTGAAACCGGCGGCTTCTGGTATGCCGACAGCAACGCCCGCTCGCCTGACATCCAGTTCCATCTGGGCCTCGGCACCGGCATCGAAAAAGGTGTCGCAACCATGCCGCAGGGTGGCGTGACGCTGAATTCCTGCCACCTTCGCCCGCGTTCGCGCGGCAGCGTGCGGCTTGCCTCGGGCGATCCGGCCAAGGCACCGCTGATCGACCCGAATTATCTGCAAGATCCGCATGATCGCGAAATGTCGATCCGGGGTCTGAAGCTGACGCAAGAGATCATGGCGCAGGTCCCATTGGCCAAATACGTGCTGGCCGAGCGTCTGCCGGGGCCGGATGTGAGGACGGATCAGGATTATTTCGACTTCATCTGTGCCCATTCCAAAACCTCGCATCACTGCGCGGGCACTTGCCGGATGGGGCCTGACCCCGCCGCCGTCGTCGATATCCGCCTGCGCCTGAACGGCATCGCCGGGCTGCGCGTGGTGGACAATTCCATCATGCCGACGGTGATTTCATCGAACACCAATGCCGCGGCCATCATGATCGGCGAGAAAGCCGCCGACATGATCCGCCAAGACGCGAGGGGCTGATCATGCTGCTGCCGACCTATCAGGGAAAGCTGGAAGAGTACCGCTTGACGGGCGAACCGCTGAGCCCTCGCGCGCCCAAGGTGGCGCTTACCCGCACCGCCTTTGCCGCCGCCCATGTGATCAGCGACCCCTTGGCCGAACGCGGCCCGTGGATGAGCCGACCAGCCGTGGATTGGGAGGCGACGCTCGCCTTTCGCCACGGGCTTTGGGATCAGGGTTTGGGTCTGGCCGAGGCGATGGATACCGCGCAGCGCGGCATGGGCGTGGATTGGCCCACGGCGCTGGAATTGATCCAGCGCACCATGGTCGCAGCCAAGGCCCACCCGATGCGCCCACGCGTGGCCTGCGGGGCGGGCACCGATCACGTGCCGCTTGCCGATCTGAGCAGCCTTGCAGCGATCACCGCCGCCTACCGCACACAGATGGAGGCGATTGAGGCCGCAGGCGGTCAGATCATCTTGATGGCCACCCGCGCGCTTCCCGCGATCAAGGCCGGACCGGAGGATTACGCAAGGGTCTATGATGATCTGATCACCCAATCGGCCGCCCCCGTGATCCTTCATTGGCTGGGCGAGATGTTCGATCCCGCCCTGAGCGGTTATTGGGGAGCGCGCGATATCGAAACCGCCAATACTGTGGTGCTTGACCTGATCGGCCGGCATGCATCCAAGATCGACGGCATCAAGATCAGCCTGCTCGACCAAGCCCATGAAGAGGCATTTCGCGCGCGCCTTCCCGAAGGTGTGCGGCTATATACCGGCGATGATTTCAATTATGCCGCGCTGATCGAAGGCGACGGAAACCATCACTCCCACGCGCTCTTGGGCATCTTCGCCGCCATCGCACCCGCGGCTTCCCAAGCGCTCGAGGCCTTGGCGATGGGCGACAGCGCGACCTATCACGCGCTGCTCGCCCCGACTGTTCCGCTCAGCCGCGAGATCTTCAAACCGCCGACCCAATTCTACAAGGCGGGCATCGCCTTTCTGAGTTGGCTCAACGGCACGCAGGCGCATTTCGTGATGCCCGGCGGGCTCCAATCCTCGCGCGAGATCGCCCATTACGCGCAGGTCTTTCGCCTCGCCGATCAGGCGCGCCTGCTGATCCAGCCCGATTTGGCGGAAAAACGCATGCGCAGCCTTCTGGTCACGCAGGGGATCGATGGCTAAATAGGGCGCATGAAACGCCGTCCCACCATCATGGATGTCGCCGCCCGCGCGGGTGTATCGAAATCCACCGTCTCGCTTGTGTTGCAGGGCTCTGCGCAGGTGAAGCCCGAAACGCGGGCATCTGTGCAACGCGCGATGGCCGAGATCGGCTATGTCTATAACCGCGCGGCGGCGAACCTGCGTTCGGCTTCGGTCGGGCTGGTGGGGTTGGTGATCAACGACCTGCGCAACCCCTTCTTCACTGAATTCGCGACCACCTTGCAGATGACACTCGCCTCGCATGGCTATGCCACGGTGATCGCGAATGCTGACGAAGACCCGGCGCTGCAGGCAAAGCTCGTGGGCTCGATGATCGAACATGGTGTCGCCGCCTTGGTCATCTCGCCCGTTTACGGCGAAGGCAGCGAGACCTTCGATCGCTTGGCCCGTACCGGCCTTCCGGTCTGCCAGGTTTTGCGCAAGGGCGATGAGCGGACCGATCTTTTTCCCTTCGCCAGTTTCGACTACGCCGCAGGCAGCGCCGCCGCGACGCGCCATTTGACCGAACAGGGCGCGCGCAATATCGCCTTTGTCGGTGGCCTGCCCGGCCGCGCGATCACGCGCGAGCGGAAATCGGGCTGGCGCGAGGTGCTGAAAGCAGAAGGGGTCGCCGAAATCGCGCTGCATGGCAAATCCAGCCGCGCCTTCGGCATGCAAGCGGCCGAGGTTCTCTTGGCCGAGCATCCCGATGTCGATGCGGCGGTCTGTTTCAACGATCTGGTGGCGCTTGGCCTGATCAGCGGCTTCGCCCGCGCTGGTCGCCCGGTGGGCGATGGGTTCCGCGTTGTGGGCTTCGACGATATCGAGGAGGCCGCCCAAAGCTGGCCGCCGCTGTCCTCGGTCGCCTGCGATATCGCAGGCTTTGCGCGTGACACCGCCGACCGCCTTCTCAACTGGATGGTCGAGGGGCAGCGCCCCGCGCCCGAACTGCGTAGCCCGGTGCAGCTGATCGCGCGCGCCTCGAGCCTTGGTGTTGATGAATGACCCCCTCCGACCTGTTGCTTGCCCTGTTCGACCGCGCCGTTGCGGTCGCCGACCCGATGCAAAGCCTTGCCGCCGCCTTGCCACCCAAGCCACAGGGCCGCGTGCTGGTGATCGGCGCGGGCAAGGCGAGCGCGCGCATGGCCGAAGCGGTCGAGGCCGCATGGGGCCCTTGCGACGGGTTGGTGATCACCCGCTACGGCTATGGCCGCCCCTGTCGGGGCATCGAGATCGTCGAGGCATCGCACCCCGTTCCCGATCAGGCGGGCGTCGATGCGACGCGCCGCATGCTCGATCTGGTGGCAAGCGCGGGCGAGGGGGACTTCATTCTGGCATTGATCTCGGGTGGCGGATCGGCGCTGTTATGCGCACCTGCGGCGGGCATCACGCTGGATGAGAAACAAGCGCTGACCCAAGCGCTCTTGGCCTCGGGCGCGCCCATCGGCGAGATCAACGGCATCCGCAAGGAGATCTCGGCGGTCAAGGGCGGGCGGCTGGCGGCGGCCGCCTATCCGGCGCGGATGCTGGCCCTGATGATTTCCGATGTGCCGGGCGATGATCCGGGCGACATCGCATCCGGCCCCACTGTCGGGCATGACGGCAGTGCCAAGCGCGCCTTGGCTGCGCTGGCCCGCTGGGGCGTGACACCTCCCCCCGCGATCCAAGCCTATCTCGATGCGGGCGGCGATCCCGTGCGCCCCGATGATCCGCGCCTGTCGCGGGTCGAGAATGTGATCTATGCGGCCCCTGCCCAATCGATGGCTGCGGCCGCCGAATTGGCGCGCGCGCAGGGCTATGCCGTTGATATTCTCGGCGACGCGATCGAGGGCGAGGCGCGCGATGTGGCGGCAGACCATGCCAAGCTGGCACTGGCCGCCAAGGGGCCGCGCCTGATCTTGTCAGGGGGCGAGTTGACGGTCACGCGCCGCGGTGACGGGGTCGGTGGCCCGAATGCTGAATATGCGCTGGCCCTTGCGCTGGCGCTTGATGGGGCGCCGGGTATCCATGCCATCGCCTGCGATACCGATGGTGTCGATGGCGCCGCCGAGGTTGCAGGCGCCGTGATCGGCCCCGATACGCTTGCCCTTGCCCGCGCCGCTGGCGTTGATCCGGTCACGGCCTTGGCGCGCAATGATGCGCATACATTCTTCGGCAAGATCGGGCGACAGGTCGTGCCCGGCCCGACGCTGACCAATGTGAATGATTTCCGCGCCATCCTGATCGAAGGGTAAGCCGATGCTGCATCATATCGTCTTGCTGGAACCGGCAAGCGCGCAGGGCTTGGACCAGATCAAGGCCGCCATGCCGATCCTTGCCGCTGTCTGTGACGCGGTGCCGGGGGCGGCGGGCTTCAACCATGGCCCCAACCGCGATTTCGAGGGGAAATCGGCGCGCTTCACCTATGGGTTCACGGTGACCTTCGCCGACCGCGCCGCGCATCTTGCCTATGAGGGCCATCCCGACCATATCCGCGCGGGCGCGATGCTGGTTGCGGCCAGCGCCGGGGGCCATGACGGGATTTTCGTCGCCGATCTGGTCATCTGATCTGGCCAGCCCCGCCTGATTTGTGCATCGTTCACGCGGTAGTCGCGTAAATGGGGGCGCATCGGGCATGGCGGATACGCATATTTTCTTTGTCGCCGATGGCCAGCGTTTGGAAATCCAATCATGGCTTTTGGCCGCCAGCCTCGCCCATGCGCATAACGGGCGGTCCGATGTTCACATCTATGCCTATGCCAGCCCCGAATGGCTGCCCCAGATCGGGCCGGTCACGCGAGCGGTCTATGCGGCGGCCGGGGTCGCCTTGCGCCCGCTGCCGCCGCCGCCGAAATGGGCCAAGCCCTATCCACATGGCAACAAGCTCCTTGCCGCCAGCGATCCACGAGGGGCCGGGTGGTCGATCTTTCTCGATACCGACATGGTCTGCTTGCGCGATCTGACCGAGCTGTCCGACCTGCCCGACGACCAAATCGCGGCCGCCCCCGAGGGGCGCGCCACATGGGGCCCGGATGAACGTTGGGAGCGCGCTTACGCCCATTACGATCTGCCCATGCCGACAACGCGCGTGCGGCTGTTGCGCGGTGATCGGCCCGAGCATCTGCCCTATTTCAACGCGGGCCTTGTCGCCATGCCTGAGGCCCCCCAGCCCGATGGCAAGCGCTTCGCCGAGCATTGGCTCGAAACCGCGCTGGATTTCGATCATAACTGCAAGATCGCCAACAAACGGCCTTGGCTCGACCAGATCACCCTGCCGCTGGCCGTGGCGCGCTTCGGCTACACGGCACATGTGCTGGAGGAAAGCTGGAACTACGCGCTATCCTATCGCGGAAGCGACATCGCCCATACGCCCGACGCCCATATCCTGCATTACCACCGCTTCCGCTTTCTGGCCGCAGCCCCGCAATGGCCCGCGATCCGTGCGCGGTTCTTCGACCTCTTGCCCAAGGCCCATCATGATGCAGCGCGCGCGGTTTTCGAGGAGGCGGCGCTACTCGACTAGCCCTGCAAAAGCGCGCGAATTTCGGCCGCTGCGGGCATGGCGGCCGCCGTTCCTGCGCGCGTGACCGAGATCGCGGCAACGGCGGTGGCGAACCGCAAGGCACGGTCCAGATCCATCCCCTGCGCCAATGCGCAGGCGAACCCGCCGTTGAACGCATCGCCCGCCCCGGTCGTATCGACAACCGTCCCGGCCTGCATCTGGGGAATATGCCGCGCGCCCTTGCGATCGCGCACCAGCGCACCTTCGGCGCCCAGCGTGATGATCGCGGCCTGCCGGACGCCTTGCGCCAAAAGCGCCTCGGCCGCAGCCGCGGCACTATTCAGATCGACGACGGCGATGCCAGTCAGCGCCGCGGCCTCGGTCTCGTTCGGGGTGACGTAATCGCACAGCCCCAGCATCTCGCCGGGCAGGGATGTCGCCGGGGCGGGGTTCAGGATGGTGATCGCTCCACCCGCTTGCGCAATCCGCAGAAAGTCACGCGCGACCGCGACTGGCTGTTCCAGCTGCGTCACCGCCACCTTGGCCCCCGCGATCAGCGCCGCATGGGGCGTCAGATCGGCCGTCGTGATGGCCCCCGCCGCGCCTGGGCTGATCAAGATCGCATTCCGCCCGCTGCCCTCTTCGATGAAAATCCCCGCGGCCCCGGTCGGATGATCGGGGTCACAGGTGATCAACGGATTGACCCCCGCCGCGGCCCAGACCCGCTGGCCCATCTGCCCGAATGCGTCGTCGCCGATGCGGGTGATGAAGCCCACATCCCCCCCGGCGCGCGCTGCGGCAACCGCTTGGTTCGACCCTTTGCCGCCCGGTCCGAGCGTGAAGCCCGTGGCGATTTTCGTCTCGCCCAAGACGGGCAGGCGGTCACTGCGAAAGGCGGCGTCGGCGACGAAGACGCCCAAGATGACGATATCATGCGGCACGGCGGATCTCCTGCATGGCCCGCTTTGACCCTAGCGGCCCTTGCTTGCCCGCGCCAGACGCGGAAGATTACCCACAACCCGACGCGAGAGGTTTCGATGAATATCGCCCATTGGCTTGAACGGACCGCCCATATCGCGGGTGACGCGCCCGCCTTGATGCACGGCGATGACCTCTTGGCCGATTATGCATCGTTTCACGCCCGCGCGGCATCCCTGGCCGCAGGGCTGAGCGCGCGTGGTCTGTCCAAGGGCGGCCGGGTGGCACTTTGCGCCGCCAACACGCCCGACTACCTCGTTGCCATGTTCGGCGTCTGGATCGCAGGTGGCGTGATCGTGCCGATCAATGCCAAACTTCATCCCAAGGAGGTCGCCTTTATCCTGCACGATAGCGGCGCGACCCAGATCTTCGCGGATGCCGCGCTGCGCGAAAGCTTGGCCGCCCAGACCCCGCTGCCCATTGTCTGCCTCGACAATCCCGATTTCGCGACGCTCACGGCCGGCCCGCCTGGTGCGGTCACTCCGCGCGATGCGGATGATCTGGCATGGCTTTTCTACACTTCGGGCACCAC
This sequence comes from Roseicyclus sp., assembly GCF_965662675.1. GTDB lineage: Bacteria > Pseudomonadota > Alphaproteobacteria > Rhodobacterales > Rhodobacteraceae > Roseicyclus. The sequence continues at coordinate 24,284 of NZ_CBFIIK010000005.1, forward strand.
CGGCCGACCCAAGGGGGTGCAGATCACCCATGGCATGCTGATGGCCACATCGCTGTGCTACCCCGTCGATGTGGACCCAGTCAGCGCCAAGGATGCGGCGCTTTACGCCGCACCGATGAGCCATGGCGCGGGGCTTTACGCGCCCATCCATGTGCGCATGGGCGCGCGCCATATCGTGCCGCGCTCGGGCGTCTTCGATCCCGGCGAGGTCTTGGCCTTATCACAAGCGCATGGCCCCACATCCATGTTCATGGCGCCGACCATGCTGCGCCGCCTGACCGATGCCGCGCGTGCTGCGAAAAGCCCCGGCCATGGGATCAAGACCATCGTCTATGGTGGTGGGCCGATGTATCGCGCCGATATCGAAGAGGCGGTGGCCTGTTTCGGCCCCCGCTTCGTCCAGATCTACGGCCAAGGCGAATGCCCCATGGCGATCACTGCCTTGTCGCGCGCCGATATCGCCGATCGCCGCCACCCGCGTTGGCGCGAACGCCTCGCCTCGGTCGGCCGGGCGCAAAGCGCCGTGACGCTCGCCATCATGGATGCGCAGGGCCAACCCCTTCCCCTCGGCCAGACGGGCGAGGTCATGGTGCGTGGCGCCCCCGTGATGCCCGGCTATTGGAACAACCCGAACGCCACCGCCGCCACGCTGATCGATGGATGGCTCAAGACCGGCGATCTGGGGCACCTCGATGCGGATGGCTACCTGACATTGGTCGACCGCTCCAAGGATGTGATCATCTCGGGCGGCACGAACATCTATCCGCGCGAGATCGAAGAGGTCTTGCTGACCCATCCATCGGTCCACGCGGTGGCCGTCGTCGGGCGCCCCTCGCCCGCATGGGGCGAAGAGGTGGTGGCTTTCATCGTCCCTGCACCCGGCGCGACACCCGATCCCGTGACGCTCGATGCGCATCTGTTGAACGCGCTCGCCCGGTTCAAACGCCCCAAGGCCTATATCCCCATCGCCGATCTGCCCCGGAACAATTACGGCAAGGTGCTCAAGACCACCCTGCGCGAGATGCTGAGCGGCTGAATATCAGGCCACGGACCCACATCCTTCTTCGTTTCATAAATATCCCGGGGGGCGGGCGGAGCCCGTGGGGGGGCAGCGCCCCCCCTTGCTGCGACCGTGCCACCCCTGCGCATCCGCCGATGCGAACAAACCACAGCGCCGTCATTCCACCGCCGCCGCCTTGTTCCCGCGCAAGCCGCACTCTACATCGGATCACATGAAACGCTTCGTCCCGTTCATCTCCAAAGCCCCCGTCGTCTCGGTGATCCGCCTGTCGGGTGTCATCGTGGCCTCTGCCCGTGGTGGCGGGCTGAGCGATCAGGCGCTTGCCCCGGCCATCGAACGGGCATTTGCCAAGGGCAAGCCTGCCGCCGTGGCCTTGGTGCTGAATTCCCCCGGCGGCAGCCCGGCACAATCCTCGCTCATCGCGGCGCGCATCCGTCGCCTTGCCGATGAAAAGGGCATTCCCATCCATGCCTTCGTCGAGGATGTCGCGGCCTCGGGCGGCTACTGGCTGGCGTGTGCCGCCGATGACATCTGGGTCGATGAAAGCTCGATCCTCGGCTCGATCGGCGTGATCTCGGCGGGTTTCGGTTTCAGCGATGCTATCGCGCGCATCGGGGTTGAGCGTCGCTTGCACACAGCCGGGCGCGACAAATCCCTGCTCGATCCTTTCAAACCCGAAAACCCCGAGGATGTGGTCCGCCTGCGCGCGATCCAGGATCAGATCCACGCCAGCTTCATCGCTCATGTCACCGCGCGCCGCGGCGATCGCCTGAACGCGGCCGAAGAGCTGTTCACAGGCCGCTTTTGGGCGGGGGCGCGCGCGGTCGAGCTGGGGCTGGCCGATGGTGTCGCCCATATGATGCCCAAGCTCACCGCGCTGTACGGCGACAAGGTGCGTTTGCGCCACTATGGACCTAAGCGCGGTCTTTTTCAGCGTTTCGGCGCAAGCCTTGGTGCCGAAGTCTTGGCCGGGGTCGAAGACCGCAGCCATTGGGCGCGCTTTGGTCTGACCTGATGCTCAAGATCGTCAGCCTCTTTTTGATCTTCATGGTGGTGCTGGCCATGTTCGGCCGTCTCCGCCTGCCCGGTATCGGGCGCAAGGGCGGGGGCAAGGCGCAATTGCCCAAGCCGCGCCTATGCCCTGATTGCGGGCGCTACAATCTGCGCGGCGGCCCCTGTCGCCATTGCCGCAACGACAAAGGTTGACCCGGTGATCTTCGATTTATTCTATGCCGGTCTCGGGCTGATCATCTTGTTGCTTGCGGGCGATGCGCTGGTCAAAGGGGCGGTCAATCTCAGCCTGCGCCTTGGCATTCCCGCGCTGATCGTCAGCTTGACCGTGGTGGCCTTCGGTACCTCGGCGCCCGAGTTGCTGATTTCGATCAAGGCCGTTCTCGGCGATGTGCCGGGTCTGGCCTTGGGCAATGTCGTGGGCTCGAACACGGCGAATGTCTTGCTGATCCTTGGTGTGCCCGCGCTCATCTTCGGCTTGGGCGTCGGTAGCGATACGCGGCGCAGCTACATCTTCATGCTAATCGGCACGCTTGTGTTCATCGCGTTGGGCTTTGCCGGCCCCTATGTCTGGTGGCACGGGCTGATCCTTTTGGGGGGGCTGGGCCTGATCTTGGTGGATGCCGCACGCAGCGCGCAATCCCATCGCCGCGCCACGGCCGATGCGCTTGCCGCGCAAGATGATCAAGAACTTCTGGAAGAGGCCGACCCCGATATGCCGACATGGCAGATCGCGATCTACCTTTTCCTTGGTCTGATCGGCCTGCCCTTGGGGGCGGACCTGTTCGTCGACAGCGCGGTCGCCATCGCGCGTGATGTCGGGATCAGCGAAACCGTGATCGGTCTGACCTTGGTCGCGATCGGCACATCGTTGCCGGAATTGGCCACGACCGTCATGGCCGCGCTGCGCCGCCATGCCGATGTGGCGATCGGCAATGTGATCGGTTCGAACATGTTCAACCTGATGGGGATCATCGGTGTGGCCGCGCTGGTGGGGCCAATCCCCGTCGATCCGGCGATCTTGCGGGTCGACCTTTGGGTGATGCTGGCCGCCACGTTGGTTCTCGCCCCGTTCGTGTTCTTGCGCTGGCCGATGGGCCGCGTGATTGGCGCGATCTTCACCGGGCTCTATCTTGCCTACATGGTAAGCATTTTCGCATGAGGCAGCACAGATGACGGCATTGGTGACAGGGGCGGCGCTGCGGCTGGGTCGGGCAATGGCGCTGGAATTGGCGCAAGCCGGCCATGATGTCGCCATCCATTATGCCGGCAGCGCCGACGCGGCCGAGCAAACGGCAAAGGAGGTGCGCGCGCTGGGTGTGCGCGCCGCGACCCTACAGGCCGACCTGACCCGCGAAGATGACATGCAGGCGCTTGTGCCGCGCGCCGTCGCCGCCTTGGGGGCGCCGATCACAGTGCTGATCAACAACGCCTCGATCTTTGAATACGACAACTTGGCAAGTGCCACGCGCGACAGTTGGGACCGGCATATGGAATCCAACCTGCGCGCGCCTTTCGTCCTGACGCAGGCCTTCGCCGCGCAGATCCCCGATCCGGTCGCCGATGAAAATGGCGAGCCGCTGGCACAAGGTCTTGTCGTCAATATGATCGACCAGCGGGTGCATAAGCTGACGCCGGAATTCATGTCCTACACCATCGCCAAGATGGGCCTTTGGGCGCTGACCCGCACCGCCGCTCAGGCCTTGGCCCCCCATGTGCGCGTCAATGCCATCGGCCCCGGCCCGACACTACAAGGCGCAAGACAGAGTGCTGCACATTTCGCGCGTCAGCGCGCCGCCACCATTCTCAAGCGCGGTGCCGATGCAAAAGGCATCTGCGACGCGCTGCGATATCTGCTCGATGCGCGCGCGGTCACGGGCCAATTGATCTGTGTCGATGGCGGTCAACATCTTGGCTGGGAAACGCCGGATGTCCTTGGCGTTGAATAGCGCCACCTTTCGATGGGGATCGGTACTTTTCCACCGCGCCTTGGAATGTGAAGCATTTGTTAAATTAACGTAACAAATGCTTAATCTTATACAGTTTGAAAAAATATACCGCATGAAACCAATGCGTTAGATATAAGCCTATTTTTTGGGCAAATCGCAGAACCTATGCAAAAACAAAGAAAAATTCCGCTCTCCCCTGTTTTCTCCGCAGTCTTATCCACAGCTTTGGTGGAAAGCTTAGCACTTGATCATCCCTCGGTTGCGTTGCAGCCATCAAGGGAATCGCGAAAGCACACATGACGATGCCACAGACGCCCGAAAGCGGCCCCGCCACCGGCCATGAGGTGATCCACGCCTATCTGCGCTCACTCGACAATTCGCCGGGTGTTTACCGCATGCTCGATGTGCAAAGCCGTGTGCTTTACGTCGGCAAGGCGCGTGCGCTGAAGAAACGTGTGTCGAACTACGCCAAGCCCACGGGCCACAGCCCTCGTATCGCCCGGATGATCCGCGAGACCGCCGCGATGATGTTCCTGACCACGCGCACCGAGACCGAGGCGTTGCTGCTGGAGCAAAACCTCATCAAACAGTTGAAGCCCCGCTACAACGTGCTTTTGCGTGATGATAAGTCCTTTCCCAATATTCTTGTCACCCGCGACCATGCGTTTCCGCAGATCATGAAACATCGCGGTGCCAAGACGGCAAAGGGCGACTATTTCGGCCCCTTTGCCAGCGCGGGCGCCGTCAACCGCACATTGAACCAGCTGCAACGCGTGTTTCTTTTGCGCAATTGCACCGATGCCACTTTTGAAAGCCGCAGCCGCCCGTGCTTGCTTTACCAGATCAAGCGCTGCTCTGCCCCTTGCACCGGACAGATAAGCGCGGCTGATTACGCGGGCTCGGTCAATGATGCGATGCGCTTTCTCAAGGGCGACTCGACCGAATTGCAGGCGCAACTTGCAACCCAGATGACGCAAGCCGCCGAGGCGATGGAATTCGAGCGCGCTGCCGCCTTGCGTGACCGCATCCGCGCGCTGACCAATGTGCAATCGGCCCAAGGCATCAACCCGCGTGGCGTGCGCGAGGCCGATGTGATCGCGCTCCACATGGAGGGCGGGCAGGCCTGCGTGCAGGTCTTTTTCATCCGCGCCAATCAAAACTGGGGCAACAAGGATTACTATCCGCGCATCGGCCCCGATATCGAACCACCCGAGGTGCTCGAGGCGTTCTTGGGCCAATTCTACGACCAAAAAGACCCACCCCCCCAGCTGATCCTCAGCCATATGATCGAGAATGCCGATCTGATGGTCGATGCGCTGTCGCAAAAGCTGGGCCGGAAGGTCGAACTCTTGGTCCCGCAACGCGGCGAAAAGGCCGAGCTGGTCGATGGCGCGCTGCGCAATGCGCGCGAAAGCCTCGCCCGCCGCATGGCCGAAGGGCAAGCGCAGACCAAGCTGCTCGAAGGGCTGGCCGATGCCTTCACGCTCGACGCCCCGCCGCAGCGGATCGAGGTTTATGACAACTCCCATATCCAAGGCACCGACGCGGTCGGCGCAATGATCGTCGCGGGCCCCGACGGGTTTCTCAAATCGCAATATCGCAAATTCAATATCCGCGGCACCGATCTGACGCCCGGCGATGATTTCGGGATGATGAAAGAGGTACTGACCCGCCGATTCCAGCGACTTCTCAAGGAAGATCCCGATCGCGAAACCGCCATTTGGCCCGATCTCCTGCTCATCGACGGGGGCGCTGGGCAAGTTTCCGCCGTGAAGCAGATCATGGATGATCTCGGCATCGACGATATCCCCTTCATCGGTGTTGCCAAGGGCATCGATCGCGATCAGGGAAAGGAGGAATTCCATCGTCCCGGTCATCGTCCCACCGCCCTGCAACGCAACGATCCGGTGCTTTACTTCATCCAACGCCTACGCGACGAGGCGCATCGCTTCGCCATTGGCGCGCATCGCGCCAAGCGGGCCAAGGCCGTCTCGGCCACGCCGCTTGATGATATCGCCGGGGTTGGCGCCGCGCGCAAACGCGCGCTTTTGGCCCATTTCGGCTCGGCCAAGGCTGTTGCGCGCGCGGATCTCGCGGATCTGCGGGCCGTCGACGGCGTGAACGAGGCCTTGGCACAGAAGATCTACGATCATTTCCACGAGCGCGGCTAACGCCCCCCTTCCGCCGGAGCCGCATTCGCGCTACCCATCCCTCATGCGCTGGACCTTGCCAAATATCCTGACTGTCGCCCGCATGATCGCCGCCCCGATGGTCGCGCTGGTGTTCTTGATCCTGCCCCGCCCTTTCGCGGATTGGGCGGCGATGACGATCTTTCTGCTCGCCTCGCTGACCGATTATGTCGACGGCTACCTTGCCCGCGCGTGGAACCAGATCAGCCGTTTCGGCGCCATGCTCGACCCGATCGCGGACAAGGCCGTGGTGGTGATCGCGCTTGCGGTGATCCTCGGCATCCATGGCATCACCGCCTGGACCTTGATCCCCGTCGTCGCGATCTTGCTGCGCGAGGTTTTTGTGTCGGGCCTGCGCGAGTTCTTGGGCCATCAGGCCAGCACGCTCAAGGTCACGCAGCTGGCGAAATGGAAAACGCTCGTCCAGATGGTGGCGATCACCATGCTTTTCGCCTGGGGCCTCTTCGATCATTACTTCGTGATGCAGACCTTGGGCATGAATGCCGAGATCGTCGCGGGCATCCTCGATGGCGCGATCCGCGATGATGTCGGGCTGAACTGGAAATTCAGCGGCCTGATGCTGTCGTCTTATGGCGGGCTCTTCCTTTTGTGGTTCGCCGCCGCCCTGACACTGGTCACCGGGCTCGATTATTTCCGCAAGGCGATGCCCTATCTGACGGAGCGGTGATGAAACTCGAAATTCGCTATTTCGCCTGGCTGCGCGAACGCGTTGGCACATCCGCCGAAACGGTCGAGACCGAGGCTGTCAGCATTGCCGATCTGATCGTCGAGCTGCGCGGCCGCGACGAAGGCTATGCCTTGGCATTTTCCGACCCGGGCGCGATCCGCGCGGCGATCGATCATGAATTGGTCGGCATGGATGCACCGCTCGCTGGCGCGCGCGAGGTGGCCTTTTTCCCACCGATGACAGGGGGCTGAGCATGGCTGCTCCGCCCATCCGCGTGCAATCCGCGCCTTTCGACATGGGCGCCGAGCTCAATGCCTTCGCCGCGACCGTGCCCGGTGCCGGCGCTGTCGTCAGCTTTTCGGGTCTTACCCGCGATCTGGCGAGCGGCGATCTGCAAGCGATGGAAATCGAACACTACCCCGGCATGACCGAAACGGCCCTTGCCGCGATCCGGGCTGATGCGCTGGCGCGTTTCAATCTGATCGACGCGATGATCTTGCATCGCTACGGCCCGCTTGCCCCGTCCGACCCGATCATGATGGTCGCCACCGCCGCGCGGCACCGCGCCGATGCCTTCGATGCGGCCGCCTTCTTGATGGATTACCTCAAATCACGCGCCCCTTTCTGGAAGAAAGAGATCACGGCCTCGCAAACCAGCTGGGTCACGGCGCGCGCCGAAGACGAAGATGCACTCAGCGCATGGTCAAAACCCGAGTAGGGCGCCCGAACCCGCCGACTTCTTCGTTTCAAAAATATCCCGGGGGAGCCCGGAACGGGCGGGGGCAGAGCCCCCATCCTCGACCACGCTGAAAGGCGCCGGCCTTCAATCCTGCCCTTGATTGCTCCGCTCGATATAGAGCCGCAATTCCTCGGTCTCTTGGCGTGCCTCGCGCAGCCCATCCATGGTCGCGCGTAATTCCGCCTCGGTCTGGCTCAACTGGCCCGTCAGCTCCGCCTCACGCTGCTGCAGATAAGCGATGGCTTGATCGCGGGTTTCCTCGGCGTCATGCAGCGCTTTTGCCATTGCATCCATTTCGTTCAGATCGGCGCTCGACACTTGATGGAAGCGCGACAAAAGCATGTGCGCCACCCATCCGAGAATAAAGGCGACAAACAAGATAGCCGCGATGGCGATGACGAATTCGAGACGGTTCAACTCAGGTCACTCCTGCTCTTGGGCGCGCGCGACCCCATCTTGGCTTCGGTCGGGGCGTGGCTGCGGATTGCCGATCGACGGGCCGCGCGGATCTTGGGGTGCATCGTTCTCCAGCACGCTTTCATCGCTGGCTTCGCTCAGCAATCTGAAGGTGATCCGGCGGTTTTGTTCGCGTCCTGCCTCGGTCTCGTTCGACGCAATCGGTTGGCTTTCGCCATAGCCTTGGGCGACGAGGTTGGACACCAGCACATTGCGCGCCAAAAGGCCGTTAAGCACCGCGGCCGCGCGCGACTGGCTGAGGTTGAGGTTCATTTCCTCCCGGCCTTGGCTGTCGGTATGGCCTGCGATCTCCATCCTGACATGGCGGCAATCGGGCAACACCGCCGCGATCTGATCGAGAATGGCGGCTGCGCTTTCGTTGATCTCGACCGAACCGGGATCAAAGGTGATCTTCGTGTCAGCCTGGATCGCATCGATGCGCGCGACACAGTCTTCCGGGCTGGGCAGGGCCGTCATGGGATCGAGCGCCTCGAGATAGCTGACGCGCAGTTCGAAAGCTGCCCCTTGGCCCAAGGCGTCACCCAAGTAGCGTGAAAGCTCTGCCTCCATCGCCGCATCGCCGGTGCGTCCGCGCAACAAAAGCGCCTCGGGCTCCAGCGTCATGGTGCCTTCGTTCAGCCGTGAAAGTGCCTCCAGCCCGATCATCGCGCGCACCGACCAACCGGCAGGCAGGTCGCCGACCTCGCGCATCGCGATATCCGCACGCTCCGCGCCGAAAAGAGCGCGGGCAAAGGCCTCGACCGAGCGCCCGACCGCACCCTCGGGTACGCGCCCGCGCAGCCGCATTTGGCCTTCGGCATCCAGCGTTGCGATCAGCCGGGCGGGGCCCTCGGGGCTCGCGCCGCTTTCGCTGGCTTGGGTCAAGACCCCTTGCAGCGAAAACAGATCCGGCAAGGCATTGGCCAATTCCCCCATGACCCGGTCGAAATCGTCTTGGCTGGTGCCTTCGGCCGCGATCAAGGTCACGTCGGTATCGGAAAAGGCGATCGTTCCATTGCCCAAATCCGCCAAGGCGGCGATCGCGGTGACAACGGCGTCGCTCCATTGCGCCGAAGGGGCCCCGAGCCCGATCTGGCAAACGGGATTTGCCGCAGCGCCTGCGGCCACAGCGGCGGCTTGGATACGGCGCTGCGCAGCCTCGGTATCGGCCGCGCAACTTTCCAAGCGCGCTTCACCCTCGCCGATTGAAAACCTGAGCTGAAAAGGTGTGAAAACCGGGCGCGGTGCCGAGATATCGAGGTAAACCGCGACCGCGTCGGGCTGATTTTGGCCCAGCATCCGCATGAATTCGGCCTGTTGGACGACGCTCTCAGCGATGGCCTGCACCTCGACCCGGTCGGCATAGATGGTGACCTTGGATCGCGGAAGGCGGCTGAGCGCATTCAGCCCATAGCCAAGCGCCGCCTCCCATGTGGGCGGCACGGCGAAATCGGCGGTCTCGACCAGATTGTCGACGGCGTCACCTTGGGCAAGCTGCGTCACGGTGTCATTGATCGCATCGACACCCGTCGCCGCCGGGACAAGGCCGATGACCTGAATCCCGTCACTTGCGCGCAGAATGTCGAGGGAAAAACGCGGCGGCCGCAGATCATCGCGCCGGGCGATCTCGACCCGGCTGATGATGCGATCGGCATCGACCAGTGCCGCGGAGCGCTGGCTGGCCCGAAAGGCGGCAGCCTCGTTCGGTGCGGTGCCGTCGAGAAAGACCTTGAGACCATCCGCCGATACCGTGGCCCAAGTCAGCCCGCCTTCCGCCAGCGCGCCGCTGATGGCATCGACCGACCGCCGCTCCATCCACAAGGCAAGCAGGCCAGCCGTCACGATGCACAGCGTAAGCCCAAGGCCGAAGGCGCAAATGCGAAGAAGCAGGGGGGACCGGATCATGAGCTGTTTTGGCATCTTTCGCGCGGAGGTTTCCCAGCGGCCTACAGTCTTGCGGGCTCGGGTTCAATCAAAGCAAAGCCGCGACGGCGAAAAACAGCGCAGGGATCAACCCCGTATCACGATTGGCGCGAAACAGCCGCAGGCAGATCGCGGGGTCATCGATATCGAGCTGCTGCAATTGCCACAGCATGTGCCAGCCCATGCCCCAGACACCGGCCACCGCAACAACCAAGGCCAAGATCGACGCATCGCCCAACGCGACAAGCACCGCCAGACCAAGCAATCCAACCGTCGCGATGAGAAAGACGCGCAGCCATGCCCGCGTATGCTGTGCAAAAAGCCGCGCGGTCGATTTCACGCCGATCAAGGCGTCATCCTCGCGATCTTGATGGGCATAAATCGTATCGTAGAACAGCGTCCAGCTGATCCCGCCGAGATACAACAAGATCGCCGGCCAGCCGAGTTGGCCTGTTTGCGCGGTCCATAGCAGCAAAGCGCCCCAGTTGAAGGCAAGGCCCAGAAATACCTGCGGCCACCATGTGAAGCGCTTGGCGAAGGGATAGATCGCCACCGTCAAAAGAGAGGCGATGCCCAAGACGATCGCGTTGAGGTTGAAGGTCAACAGGATCGCAAAGGCCACCAGCGCTTGGGCCACCAGCCAGACCAAGGCTTGCGTGACGCTGACCTGACCCGATGGGATCGGCCGCGACCGCGTGCGCGCCACCGACCCGTCGATATGGCGGTCGGTGATGTCGTTCCATGTGCAGCCTGCACCGCGCATCAAGAAAGCCCCGATGGCCGCGCCCGCGAACAGCCAAAGCTCGCTTGGACCAAGCCCGGCGTCCCCCGACGCTGCCGCTAGGAAAACCGCCCACCAGCAGGGCAAAAGCAACAGCCATGTCCCGATCGGGCGATCGGCGCGGCTGAGCCGCAGATAGGGCCGCGTGGCGGGAGGGGCCAAGCGGTCGACCCAATTGCCCTGCACCGCATCGGCCACCTGACCCTCTGGTGTTTCGCTGGCCTCGCTCATAGTCTTTGCCCCATGTCGGACCGTCCCAAGATACGTCTCTATGTAGACCACGCCTTGCAGCCGGGGCAAACGGTCGCGCTGTCGCGGGAGCAGGCCAATTACCTGTTCAACGTCATGCGGTTGGGGCAGGGCGCCGAAGTGGCACTGTTCAATGGCCGCGACGGCGAATGGCGCGCCATCGTGGCCGAGGCGGGCAAGCGCGGCGGCAGCCTTGTCTGCGATGTGCAAACCGCGCCCTTGATGCTGCCACCCGACCTGTGGCTGTTGTTCGCGCCGATCAAAAAAGCGCGCACCGATTTCATCGTAGAGAAAGCGACCGAGATGGGGGTCGCGCGCATCATTCCGGTGCAGACGGATTTCACCAATGCCGAACGTATCCGCCAAGACCGGCTACAGGCCCATGCCATCGAGGCCGCCGAGCAATGCGGCGGCACCTTCGTGCCCGAGGTCACGGATTTGCAGCGTCTCGACCGGCTGCTGTCGGACTGGCCCGATGGGCGGCGCTTGATCTTTGCCGATGAAGACGCGGTTGGCCGCGCCGCGCCCTTGCCCGACGGGGCCGCAACCGATGCCTTGCCCGGGGGCTGGGCCATTCTGATCGGTCCCGAAGGCGGCTTTTCCACGGCCGAGCGCGACCGCCTGCGCGCGCTGCCCTTCGTCACGGCCATTTCCCTTGGTCCCCGCATTTTGCGCGCGGATACCGCCGCCGTGGCCGCGCTGACACTGTTTCAGGCCCGCTTGGGGGATTGGCGGTGATCGGGTTTCTTCGGCCCGAAGTCGCACGCCTTCTGCGCCGCTGGGCCGAGGTGATCGCGGCAGCCCTTGTGCTGGCGCTGGGCTTGTGGATCGCGGCGCGCCCCGGCCCGGTGGTGCAGGGTTTCGGCTATGTGCTGGCCGTTTTGGCGGCGCTCGCGCTGATCCCTGCGGTGCGGCGCGCCCGTTTCGCCAGCGCAGGCGACGGGCCCGGTGTCGTACAAGTGATCGAGGGGCGCATTCTCTACATGGGCCCGGTCACCGGCGGCGCGATCTCGCTTGCCGAACTGACCGAGCTTGCCCTCAGGCGCGACCATGCGGGTGCGGCTGTCTGGGTTCTGCGCGAAGCGGGACAGGATTTGGAGGTGCCGGTCGATGCAACGGGGGCGGATGCGCTTTTCGATGCCTTCACGACCCTGCCGGGTCTTGGCGGCCAACGCTTGTTGGCGGCGCGCCATGGTATGGCCTTGGGCGAACAGCGACTTTGGCGGCGCGTGGGCGTTCCGGCCTTGACACAGTAGCCCCATCGGGCCACCTCTCGGCGCGAGACTGCCCCGAGCGCGGAAGAAGAACACGATGTCCATCCCCCAGTCCGGCGGCGGCCCGATCGAACATCATGACCAATTGGCCGAATATCTCGCCTCGGGCTGCAAGCCCAAGGATCAGTGGCGTATCGGCACCGAGCATGAGAAATTCGGCTATTGCCGCGATACGCTCGCGCCTTTGCCCTATGACGGCCCGCGCTCGATCAAGGCGGTGCTGGAGGGGATGCAGGCCAAGTTCGGCTGGACGCCCGTGTTCGAGGGCGGCAACATCATCGGTCTGACCAAGGATGGCGCGAATGTCAGCCTCGAGCCGGGCGGGCAGTTGGAGTTGTCGGGCGCACCGCTCGAGACGATCCACCAGACCTGCGACGAGGTGAACGCGCATCTGCGCGAAGTACGCGAAGTGGCCGACCGGATCGGCGTGGAATTCATCGGACTTGGGGCCGCCCCGATCTGGCGGCATGAAGACATGCCCTTGATGCCCAAGGGGCGCTACAAGCTGATGGATGGCTATATGCAATCGGTCGGCACCATGGGCACCACGATGATGCGTCGCACCTGCACGGTGCAGGTCAATCTCGATTTCGGCTCCGAGGCCGATATGGTTCAGAAAATGCGCGTGGCCTTGGCGCTTCAGCCGGTCGCCACCGCACTCTTCGCCAATTCGCCCTTCCTCGACGGCAAGCCCAACGGGCATAAATCATGGCGTGCGCGCGTCTGGCGCGATCTTGATCCCGCGCGCACCGGCATGCTGCCCTTCGTCTTCGAGGAGGGTTTCGGCTTCGAGGCTTGGGTGCAGTATGTCCTCGATGTGCCGATGTATTTCGTCTATCGCGACGGCAAATACATCAACGCGTTGGGTCAGTCATTTCGTGACTTCCTCAAGGGGCAATTGCCCGCGCTTCCCGGCGAGATGCCGACATTGTCGGATTGGGCCGATCACTTGACCACGGTGTTCCCCGAGGCGCGGGTCAAGAAGTATATCGAGATGCGCGGCGCCGATGGTGGCCCGTGGCGCCGGCTTTGCGCGCTGCCCGCATTCTGGGTGGGGCTGATGTATGATCAATCCGCCCTCGATGCGGCCTGGGATCTGGTCAAGGGCTGGGATGCCGAGACGCGCGATGCGTTGCGGGTCGCGGCCTCGGTCGATGGGTTGCAGGCCGTGGTGGGCGCGGTCCGCATGCATGACATCGCGCGCGAGGCTGTTGCCATCGCCGAGGCCGGGCTCAAGGCCCGGGCCTGCCCCGGTGCCGAAGGGCTGATCCCCGACGAGACGCATTTCCTGAATGCCCTAAAGGAAAGCATCGACACCGGCCGCGTGCCTGCCGATGAACTGCTTGCCCATTACCATGACGATTGGGCAGGCGATCTGACCCAGATCTACAACGCCTATCGCTACTGACCTATCGTTTCTTGCCGATGCGCGGCTCGGTCCCCGCCACTAGCCGGGCGATATTGGCCTGATGGCGCAACGCGATCAGCGCGGCCAGCGCGATGGCCAAGGCTGTGACCTGCGGCAATCCCAGCATCAGCGCCCAGAGCGGCGACAGCGCGGCTGCCACCAGCGCGGCGAGTGAAGAGATCCGGCTGACCGCTGCTACCGCCGCCCATGTCGCACAGGCGGCCAGACCGACGGGCCAAGCCAGCGCCAGAAGCGTGCCAAGGAAGGTCGCGACACCCTTGCCACCACGAAACCCCAGAAACACCGGGTAGCAATGGCCCAAGAAGGCGGTGAACGCCGCGATCTGGGCGGCATCCTCGCCAAGCAATTGGCGCGCAAGCAGCACCGCGACCCCGCCCTTGGCCGCATCCAGCACCAAGGTCAGAAAAGCCGCCAGCTTGTTGCCGGTGCGCAAGACGTTGGTGGCCCCGATATTGCCCGATCCGATCTGGCGCAGGTCGCCCAGCCGAAAAAGCCGCGCCATCACAACGCCAAAGGGGATTGCGCCCAGCAAATAGGCCAAGCATGCCGCCAACCCCAAGAGCGCAACCGAGGTCTCGATCATGGGGATCATGCAAGCGCGCCTTGCGCGCGGTCATAGACCACCGCGCCATCGACCCATGTGCGCAGCACACGCCCTTGCATGCGTTGTCCGTCGAAGGGGGTATTCTTCGACTTGGACTGCAATGCGAAACGGTCGAGAACATAGGGGATGTCGGGATCGAACATCACAAGATCGGCGGGTGTGCCGGGCGCAAGCCGCCCGCCCTGCAACCCGAAGCGCTGCGCCGGGTTCAGCGACAGCGCGCGGAACAATTCCGGCAAGCTGAGCGCCTCGGCGTGGTAGAGCCTGAGTGCGGCTGGCAAGAGTGTTTCAAGCCCGACCGCGCCCGAGGCCGCCGCCTCGAACGGAAGGCGCTTGCTCTCCTCGTCTTGCGGCGTGTGCATCGAACAGATGATGTCGATCAGCCCATCGCGGAGCGCGGCCACCATCGCCGCGCGGTCATCCTCGTCGCGCAAGGGCGGCTTGACCTTGAAAAAGGTGCGGTAGTCGCCGACGTCGAAGGCGTTGAGTGTCAGGTGATGGATCGACACGCCAGCCGTGACATCAAGGCCCGCCGCTTTCGCACGCGCCAGCGCGGGCAGGGCTGTGGCGGTGGTGATCTGGTCGGCGTGATAGCGCACCCCCGTCATCTCGACCAAGGCCAGATCCCGCTCCAGCCCCATCCGCTCGGCCATCGGTGACACCGCCGGCAGCCCGCGCAGCGAGGCGAATTTGCCAGATGTCACAGCGGCCCCGTCGCTCAGCCCTGGGTCTTGGGCATGGCCCACGATCAGCGCGCCCAAAGAGCGCGCATAGGTCATGCAGCGCGACAGCACTTTTGGATCGGCGGTAACGGCATCTCCGTCGGTGAAGGCCACGGCGCCTGCGTCGATCAAGAAACCGATCTCGGTCATCTCGCGCCCTTCACGGGCTTTGGTCAGGGCGGCCATGGGGCGCACCTTGACGGCTGCATCCTCTTGCGCGCGGCGGGTGACGAATTCCAGCACCTCGGGCGTGTCGATGGGGGTGGCGGTATCGGGCCGGGTGACCATCGTCGTGACCCCCCCGGCCGCGGCGGCCCGCCCCGCGGTGCGAAAGCTTTCCTTGTGCCGCTCGCCCGGTTCCCCGACCTTGACGCCGATGTCGATGATGCCGGGCGCGATGCAGGCACCGCCGCAGTCGATGCCGCCCGCGCGTGGCCCCTCTCCGGTTTCCGCGATGCGCCCCCCCTCGATCCTGAGCCAACCCAGCGTTTCCGTCCCCGCCTCGGGGTCGATCAGGCGCGCGTTTCTGAGAAGTGCGTTGGTCATCTTATGCCGTCCATCCCGCCACGCGGTTGCTGCTTGTTGCGCCGTTTGGGCAAAATGGCGCCGTCATCCTCATCACGACACCCACAAAAGGATCAGCGCAACCAGCGCAAGTCCCAAGATCAGCCAAGGCAGCGTGCCGAGGTGCCGAGGCATGATCACCGGCGCATCGTTCCCGCCCGTCAGGGTGTCCATCGTCGCCTTGGGCAAGGCGGCGCTGTGATCGGCCTGCGCCAAGGGCAAGCTCGCGATCAGTGTCAGCGCGGCGCCGGGCGCGAGGTCGCCCGACAGCGCCCGGCCCGGCACCAACAGCACCGACCCCTCCAGCGCATTCATCCGCCGCGCGGCATCGCTTGGAATATCCTCGGGGGCAAAGGCCAGATCGACATAATCGCTCAGCCGGAGATCCCCGATATCTTGTAGCGTAAACAGTTCGATCTCGTCGGTATCCACGCCCGCGCCCAACCAATCGGCCAAGGGCGGCAGCGTGGGCGTCACGCCTTGGGCGCGGGAGTGATGCGTGTGGCAGACATCCGTCTGTGCGTTGACCGCAAAGACAAAAAGCCGCTCGCTCATGCCGCCCGCCGCGCACGCAGGTTCTCGGCCAGAAGCGCCATCGCGGCCATGCGCACGGCTACGCCCATCTCGACCTGTTCCTGGATCACCGAGCGGTTGATGTCATCGGCGATGTTGCCGTCGATCTCGACCCCGCGGTTCATGGGCCCCGGATGCATCACGATGGCGTCGGGCTTGGCATGTGCCAGCTTTTCGGCGTTCAGCCCGAAGCGGTGGAAATACTCGCGCTCCGACGGGATGAAGGCACCATCCATCCGCTCTTTCTGAAGCCTGAGCATCATCACCACATCGGCGTCTTTCAGCCCCTCGGCCATGTCGCCATAGACTTCGACCCCCCAATCACCCGCCCCTGAAGGGATCAGCGTGGGCGGCCCGATCAGGCGCACGCGGTTTTCCATCTTGCCCAAAAGGTGGATATTCGAGCGCGCGACGCGGCTGTGCGCAATATCCCCGCAGATCGCGATGGTCAGCCGGTGCAAACGGCCCTTGGCCCGCCGGATCGTCAGCGCATCGAGTAGCGCTTGCGTGGGGTGTTCATGCCGCCCGTCGCCCGCATTCAGCACGGCGCAATTCACCTTGTCGGCCAGCAGTTTGACCGCGCCGGAATGGGGGTGGCGCACGACCAGCAGATCGGGATGCATCGCGTTCAGCGTCAGCGCCGTGTCGATCAGCGTCTCGCCCTTTTTCAGCGAGGAAGCCGCCATCGCCATGTTCATCACATCGGCACCCAGCCGCTTGCCGGCGATCTCGAAACTGGCCTGCGTGCGGGTCGAGGCCTCGAAGAACATGTTGATCTGCGTCAGCCCCTTGAGGGGTTGGCCATGCTCGCGGCTGCCGCGCTCGGCCTCGGCATAGGCATTGGCGCGATCGAGAAGCGTCGTGATCTCCACCGGATGGAGGTCTTCTATCCCCAGAAGATGGGTCTGGCTGAATGTCATCGCTCTGCCCCGGTGCATGACGCGTTTCCCGCTTATAAGTGCGGGTGGGGCAGGGCGGCAAGCTGTTCGGCTCTTCCATCGCGACGCCGGGCGGCATAACCTTGGGCTTATGGATGATATGGGCTTTCACGACGCGCTTGCGATGCTCGACTGGCAGATAGAGCTGGGCGCGGATGAAGCGATTCTCGACGCGCCCGTCGACCGTTTCGCCTTGGCTGATCAAGCGCCCGCCACCGCCGCTGCCGCCATTGCGCCCAAAATGGGCGGCGCGGTTGCGCCGCCGCCCGTCGATGAGGCGCCCTTGGCGCCCGCTGTCGATGTGGTCGCTTTGGCCCAAGCCGCCGCTAGCGCCGCACAAGACCTGCCCGCGCTGCGCGCCGCAATGGAAGGGTTCGCGCATTGCCCGCTGCGCGAAACCGCGACACGGCTGGTTTTTGCCGATGGCCTGCCGGGCGCGCGCGTGATGATCGTGGGCGAGGCGCCGGGGCGCGACGAGGAACAGCAAGGCAAGCCCTTCGTCGGTCAATCGGGCCAGTTGCTCGACCGGATGTTGGCGGCCATCGGCCTTGACCGTGCCGCGACCGATCCGGCGCAGGCGGTCTATATCGCCAATGTTGTGCCGTGGCGCCCGCCACAAAACCGCAAGCCCGAGGCCGAGGAGCTGGCGATGATGGCCCCCTTCATGCGCCGCCACATCGCCTTGGCCGCGCCGGATCTGGTCGTGTTGATGGGCAATGCCGCCTGCGAGGCCTTGATCGGCCAAACCGGCATCACGCGGCTGCGCGGCGCTTGGGTCACGCTGGATGATCGCCCCGCGATCCCCATGCTGCACCCCGCCTATCTGTTGCGCCGCCCACAGGAAAAAGCAGCGGCATGGGCGGATCTTTTGTCGCTCAATTCCCGGTTGAGGACGAAGACATGAGCCGCATCGACGAAACCCGCCCCTTTCACCCCGTGCGCATCGCCGTTTTGGCGGTCTCGGACACCCGGAGCTTGGCCGAGGATAAATCCGGCGATCTCTTGGTCGAACGTCTGACGACGGCGGGCCATATTCTGGCTGCGCGCCACCTCCTGCGCGATGAGCGTGCCGCGATCGCCGATCAACTGCGCGCATGGGTGGCCGATCCCGACATCGATGTGATCTTGACCACGGGCGGCACCGGCCTGACGGGCCGCGATGTCACGGTCGAGGCACATCGCGATGTCTATGAGAAAGAGATCGAGGCCTTTGCCACGGTCTTCACCATGATCTCGATGCAAAAGATCGGCACCTCGGCGGTGCAATCGCGCGCGACGGGCGGTGTGGCGGGTGGCACCTATCTGTTCGCGCTGCCGGGATCGAGCGGGGCCTGCCGCGATGCGTGGGATGAAATCCTGTGCTTCCAGCTTGATTATCGCCATAGGCCCTGCAACTTCGTGGAGATATTGCCACGGTTGGACGAGCACCTGCGACGGAAATAGGTCGATGCTACGTGTAACCGCTGCAACGATGTTTTTTGCCCTGTCGGTTTTCGTGCCTATCTTAGCTCAAGCGACCCCTAAAGGCAGCCAATTATGCGCTTTTTCCGCCGTGCCCTGACCGGGCTATTCCTTTTTGCCGTGACGCTTGGCCTTTTGGCCATGGCCGGACAGACGATTTTCGGTGCGATCCAAGATCGTATGGCCGATGGCGGCGGCGGGATGCCTGCGCGCGAGCGTGTCTTTTCCGCCGAGGTCGCGCCGATCGCGATCGGGTCGCAAACACCGGTTCTGACCGCTTTTGGCGAAATCCGTTCGCGCCGCACGCTCGAGCTGCGCGCTCCCGCCGAGGGGACGGTGATCGCCCTTTCCCCCAGTTTCCAAGAGGGCGGCGCGGTCATGGCGGGCGAGGTCTTGTTGCGGATCGATCCCGCGCAGGCTGATTCCGCCTTGGCCACCGCGCGCACCGATCTGCGCGACGCCGAGGCCGAACTGGCCGATGCCGGGCGCGCGCTTGCGCTGGCCGACGAAGATGTGGCCGCGGCGCGCCGTCAGGCTGAATTGCGCGACCGCGCATTGGCGCGGCAAAACGATCTGCTCGCGCGCGGTGTCGGCAGTGCGGCATCTGTCGAAACCGCCGAGCTTGCGGCGGCGACGGCGGCCCAAGCGGTCTTGTCGCGCAGGCAGGCTCTCGCTCAAGCGCAGGCCCGTGTTGCACAGGCAGAAACCGCGCTTGAGCGCCGCCGCATCACCTTGGCCGAGGCCGAGCGCGCGCGCGCCGAAACCGTGCTGACCGCCGCTTTCGACGGTGTGCTTTCCGGCGTCACGTTGGTTGAGGGGCGCTTGGTCAACCGCAACGAACAGATCGCGCGGCTGATCGACCCTGACGCGCTCGAGGTGGCATTTCGCATTTCGACCGCGCAGTATGCACAGATTTTGCGCGATGGCGCGGCATTGCCCGATGCCGATGTGCGAGTGATCTTGGATGTATTCGGCATGGATCTGGCCTCGACCGCGCGATTGACCCGCGAAAGCGGCGCGGTCGAGGCGGGGCAATCGGGGCGGCTTTTGTTTGCCAGTATCGATGTGCCGCGTGGCCTGCGCGTGGGTGATTTCGTGCGCGTCGAACTGGAAGAGCCGCCGCTTGACGGTGTCGCGCGGCTTCCGGCGACGGCCTATGGATCGGATGGGCGTATCCTCGTTCTGGGCGACGAAGACCGGCTGCAATCCGTGGCCGTGACGCTTTTGCGCCGCCAAGGCGATGACGTGCTGGTGCGCGCGCCTGGTCTGGATGGGCGCGAGGTGGTTTTGGCCCGCACGCCGGTTCTGGGTGACGGTATCCGGATCAATCCGATCCGCGAGAGCGGTTCCGATACCGCCGTGCCTGACACGCCGCAGACCATCGCGCTTGATCCCGAGCGGCGCGCCCGCCTGATCGCCTTTGTCGAGGCCAATGGCTTCATCCCCGCCGATGTGAAGGCGAATATGCTTAACCAATTGTCGCAAGACGAGGTGCCCGCCCAGATGGTTGCGCGCATCGAAAGCCGGATGGGAAGCTAAGCCATGCGCAGTCTTCCCCCCGGCGGTGTCGGCATCTTGAGCTACTTCACCCGCCACCGCACGGCGGCGAACCTGTTGTTGACGCTTTTGGTCGTGGCGGGTCTGGCCGCGATCCCGCAGATGCGCGCGCAGTTCTTTCCCGATGTCATCTCGGACGAGATCACGATCGTCATCGGTTGGGAAGGTGCGGGCGCCGAAGATGTGGATGAAGGCGTCGTTGCCGTTCTGGAGCCCGCGCTTTTGCTTGTGCCGGGTGTCGTCGCCACCGATGCCTCCAGCCGCGAGGGGCGTGCCTCGATCGGGGTGGAATTCGAGCCGGGCTGGGATATGGGCCGCGCCGCCGATGAGGTGCAGGCCGCACTCGATGCCGTGTCTGATCTGCCTGAAGATGCCGATGACCCATCGGTGCGCCGTGGCTCGTGGTGGGACAATGTCACCGATGTGGTGATCACCGGTCCTGTCGAGCCTGCCCAGCTTGGCCGTTTCGCCGATGAATTTGCCGCCCGCCTTTTTGCCGTCGGTGTTACGCGCACCACGATTCGTGGTGTCGCGGCTGGCCAAACCGTGGTCGAGGTCTCGCCTGCCGCGCTGATCCGGCATGATATCTCCATGTCCGAGATCGCGGGCGTGATCGCCGCGGCAGCGACCACCGCGCCTGCGGGGGATGTCGATAGCGCAAATGCGCGTATCCGCACCGGTGCCGCCCAGCGTAGCGCCGCCGAGATCGCGGCGCTGTCTCTGCGCACAAATGCCGATGGATCGACGCTCAGCATCGGCGATGTCGCCCTTGTCCGCTCCGAGGGTGTGGACCGCGAACGTGCCTATTTCGTGGGTGAGAACCCGGCCATCACCATCCGCGTGGACCGTTCGGAAGATGGCGATGCGATTGCGATTCAGGCGCTGGTCGAACAGGTCGCCACCGAGATGGAGGCGACGCTGCCCAGCGGCACCACCATCGACCTGATCCGTACCCGCGCCGAGGCGATCACGGGCCGGATCAATATCTTGCTCGACAATGCGCTGTTGGGTTTGGCGCTGGTCGTGGGCTTGTTGTTCCTGTTTTTGAATGCGCGCACCGCATTCTGGGTGGCGGCGGGTATTCCCGTGGCGATGATGGCGGCCATCGCGCTGATGTGGGCGGCGGGGCTGACGATCAACATGATCTCGCTTTTCGCGCTGATCATCACGCTTGGCATCGTCGTGGATGACGCCATCGTCGTGGGAGAACATGCCGACTACCGCGCGCGACATCTGGGCGAAGACCCGGTCACCGCCGCTGAAACCGCCGCGCGGCGCATGGCGGCCCCGGTGTTTTCAGCCACGGTGACCACCGTTTTGGCTTTTGCCGCGCTGACCGCGATTGGGGGCCGTTTCGGCAGCTTGATCGCCGATATCCCCTTTACGGTGATCGTGGTCTTGATCGCGAGCCTTGTGGAATGCTTCTTGATCTTGCCCAATCACATGGCCCATGCGCTGGCCCATTCTGCCAAGACGCATTGGTATGATCTGCCTTCGCGGGTGGTCAATCGGGGTTTTGACTGGTTCAAGCGCACCGCCTTTCGCCCGATGATGCGCTTTGTCGTTGTGGCGCGTTACCCGGTCTTGGCGGCGATGATCTTCTTGCTGGCGACCCAAGTAGCCAGCTTCATGCGCGGCGATGTCGTCTGGCGCTTTTTCAACGCGCCGGAGCTGTCGTCGGTGACAGGAAATTTCGCCATGCTCGACGCGGCGGATCGCGATGATAGCCTGGCCATGATGCGCGAGATGCAGCGCGCCGCCGATGCGGTCGCCGCGCGCTATGAGGCCGAGCATGGCGCCAACCCGTTGGTCTATGTCGTGGCCGAAGTCGGCGGCAATACGGGCGGCGGGCTGTCTGGTGTCGATAACAAGGATGCCGATCTGTTGGGCTCCATCGCGATCGAATTGATCGACGCCGATCTGCGCCCCTATTCCTCATTCGCCTTCGTCGCCGATTTGCAAGACGAGGTGCGCCAGCTTCCGTTGACCGAAACCGTCAGTTTCCGCGGGTTCCGTGGCGGCCCCGGCGGCGATGCGATCGATGTGCAGATTTTCGGCGCCGACACAACGACCCTCAAAGAGGCGGCGGTGAGCCTGCAGGCCCAGCTTTCCCGCTTTTCCGAGGTGTCGGGGCTGCAAGACAGCATGGCCTATGACCGCGAAGAGTTGAGCCTTGAACTGACGCCGCAAGGTGCGGCGCTGGGCTTTGAGATCGGGACGTTGGGCCGTGTCCTGCGCGACCGCTTGGGCGGTATCGAAGCGGCAAGTTTCCCCGACGGGCCGCGCACTGCCACTATCCGCGTGGAAATGCCCAAGGATGAGTTGACGGCTGATTTCCTCGACCGGACGCTGTTGCGCGCGGCCTCGGGGCAATATGTGCCGCTGGCCGATATCGTGACCGTCACCGCGCGGCAGGGCTTTTCCACCATCCAGCGCGAAAACGGCGTGCGGCTGATCTCTGTCACCGGCGATCTGTCCGAGGATGACCCCGTGCGCGCCGAAGAGATCATGACCGAACTGCGCGAGGTTCTGATCCCACAGGTCGAAGAGCGTTATGGCGTAGCCACCCGCTTGGCGGGCCTCGCCGAGCAGGAACAAGCCTTTCTTGGCGACGCGATGACCGGCTTCATCTTGTGCCTTGTCGGCATCTATCTTGTGCTGGCGTGGATCTTCGGCAGCTGGACGCGGCCGATGGTGGTAATGGCGATCATTCCCTTCGGCCTTGTGGGCGCGATATGGGGCCATGCGCTGTGGGATGTGCCACTATCCATGTTCACCGTGGTGGGCTTGATCGGGATGACGGGCATCATCATCAACGACTCGATCGTGCTGGTGACGACTGTCGATGAATATGCCGAAGAGCGTGGTTTGATCCCTGCGATCATCGACGGTACCTGTGACCGTTTGCGCCCCGTTCTGCTGACGACGCTCACCACGGTTCTGGGGCTTGCGCCGCTGCTCTATGAGACATCGTCGGATGCGCAATTCCTCAAGCCCACGGTGATCACGCTGGTTTACGGTTTGGGTTTCGGGATGTTGATCGTGCTTTTGGTCGTGCCCGCGATCTTGGCCATGCAGCAAGATATCGCCAAGCAATTCACCGCCTTGCGCCGTGCCTTGGGCGCGATCCATCGCCAACGCGGCGTTGCGTTGGGGATGGGTGGATTGACCTTTGCCATTCTGGCCCTGTTCGCCGCGACATTGGGCAGCGTGATCTTGGGCGGGGGCATGATCGGGCCATTGGCTGGCTTGGGCGACGGAACGAGAGCGGCCTTTGGCGTCTTTATCGCGGGCGCGGGTCTGTTGTGCTTGGTGGTCTGGGTGGTGGCCTTGGTGCTGACGCGCCGGACCAAGGCGGGGTCGGCCTGAGCGTTCAGCCCTGACAGCCGTCCAGCTCAACCGCCATTCGTGAGCCGATCACGCTGAAGCGCAGATCGCGCCGGTTCAGCGCAAAAGCCCCGTGATGCGGCGGCACGATATCGGCGGTGGCCGAAACAGTTGTGCCTTCGCGCCGGGTAACGGTTTCTGACACCCACATGCCGGGATCGCGATGTTCGATCACCACGGTTTCCAACGCCCCCGTCTCGGGTAGCGCGATTGAAACGCTCACGCGGAGCCCGTCGGAAATCGGGGTCAGTTGGCAGCGCGCCGTGCCGGCACCGGCCTCGGCGGCGGTGAGGGGTCGGTCGGTCAGCGCCGCGACGATCGCCGCGTCGCGCTGCGTGCCCGTGGGCAAACCACCCGATAGGTTCAGCGTTATGGGGATGCAGACATCGAGGCATACGCCCATATCCACGCGTCCTGCGATCGCGATCTCGCCCGGCGCATCGAGGGCGAATTCCAAGGGCAGAACCACGCTGTCCTTGTAACCGATCGAGCGCATGCCATTGACCACGAAGACATCCGGCCTTGGCCAATGGATCACGACGTCGCGGACATCACGCGTCTCGTCGAGATGAATGAGTGTCGGCACCCCGCCTTCGCCCGGCGCGCGCCAATAGGTCTTCCACCCCGGTGCCAGATCGATCCGGATCGCGGCCATATGGTTGCCATCAGCCAAGCGCCAGCCCGACAGGAACGACACCGCGACCACATCTGACACGGATTGCCCCTGAAACTCGGCGCGCGCGGCATTGCCGCCCCAAAGCAGGCTCAGGGTGGCCAGAACGGCGAAATATCTTTTTGCTGCGATCCTCATCCTGATGCAGCTAGAAACTTGGCGATGAAATTGAAAGTCACGTTTTGGCGACGCACCCGTATCTGTGGCCCACTTGCCGCGTGCATCGCTTGATCGTGCGGGGTCGAGACCCCATTGTCTGATCATGGACACACCCAATCCCATCTTCGCCAATCTGACGGGACAGCTCTTGATCGCGATGCCCGGTCTTGCCGATCCGCGGTTTCACGGCGGGGTCGTGTTGATTTGCGCCCATTCCGCCGATGGGGCGATGGGGTTGATCTTGAACAAGCCCATGTCCGATGTCCGTTTTTCCGATGTCTTGACGCAATTGGAGATCACGACGCAAGCAGGCACGCCGGATATGCCTGTCTGCTATGGCGGACCGGTGGATATGCGCCGCGGTTTCGTGTTGCACAGTGCCGAGTATCGCCCCGATGACGCCGAACTCTTGGAGATCAATGCCGATTTCGCGCTGACCGCGACGCGCGATATCTTGCGCGATATCGCGGCTGGTCTGGGCCCTGCGCGGGCCTTTATGGCCTTGGGTTATGCCGGATGGGGCCCGGGCCAGTTGGAGGATGAGATCGGCGAGAACAGTTGGTTGACCGCCGATGCGCCGCCCGATCTGGTTTTCGCCCCCCGGCTGGAAAGCAAATGGGAAGGGGCGCTGGCCAGCCTAGGTATTTCGCCCATGACACTGTCATCGCAGGCAGGCCGCGCTTGACGCGGCAGGCCTTTATCGCGGGGCGGGCAGCGCGCCTTTGTTATAGGGCTGCCAATCCGCGATCTCGGGGTAGAACTGTTTGCGCCACGCCTTGACGCGCGGGTTCATGATGCGGCGCCATAAGGGCGGGATCATCGCGGCCATCGTCATCACCGGATAACCAAAGGGCAGTTGCGGGGCGGCATCCTCGGCGTAGTTCTGCAAAAGCGGAAAGCGGCGGTCGGGCTTGTAGTGGTGGTCTGAATGGCGCTGCAGGTTGATCAATAGCCAGTTTGACGCCTTGTGCGCCGCATTCCACGAATGGCGCGGCTGCACATGCTCGTATTTGCCTTCGCCCAAGTGTTTGCGCGTCAGCCCGTAATGCTCGATGTAGTTGGTCAATTCCAACTGCCAGACCGCGACGACGGCTTGGAAGATGAACAGCGCCAGCCCCAGCCAGCCGCCAATGCCGAAGGCGAGGATCAGGAAAAACCCCTGCAACAGCCAATAGCGCCAGAACGGGTTGGCGGGATCGGTCCACGCTTTGCCCCGCCGGGCCAGCATCGCCTTTTCGGCGGTGAATGCGCTGGTCAGGCTTTCGCGCAGCACGCGCGGGAAAAAGCGGTGGAACCCCTCGTTATAGCGCGCGGTGACCGGATCGCGGCTGGTGCCGACATAGCGGTGATGCACCAACAGATGCTCGGATCGGAAATGCGAATATAGCACGGTCGCCAACAGCAGATCGGCCAGCCAGCGTTCCAGCCGGTTCGATTGGTGCATGAGTTCGTGGGAGTAATTGATCCCGATGGTGCCCGAAATCACACCCACCCCGAAGAACAGGCCGAACGCCTCGGCGGTGGACAGGTGATCGCTATGCACCGCGTAAGGGATCAGCGCGAAAATCGTCACAAGCTGAAGCGGGAACCAGATCAGCGTGACCATCCGATACCAAAACAGGTCACGCTCGGGCGTGGTGGGATCGGCATTTTCCAGATCCAGCCCGATGACCAGATCGAGCATGCTGAACAGCCACCACGTCATGAGCGGCATCGCAAGCAACCACCAGCCCCCTTGCCCGGCGACAAAGGCGATGAGCGGAAACAGCGCCAGCGACATCCAATAGGGCAGGGCGCGGGCTAATCTTGCGACTTGCGTTGCGGGGATCATGGCTGGTCGTTCCTTTCTCCCATTGGCTATGCTTTGCGCGTGGGGCGCTTTTGGTCAATCCTCTGGCCATGACCCTTGCGCCAAATCCCACGCCTTGCGCATCACGGTAGGCAGGTTTGCGGGCCGGAATATGGCGCGCGGGTGAAATTCTCCGCGATCAGGTGTCGCATCTTGCCCCGCATGCCCCAGCCTGAGCGACAGCCGTAGGTGGAAATGCGTGAAAGTGTGGCGCACCTCCAGCTTCGGGTCATGCCAGTGCAGGGTGATGGGCGGGGCCTCGGCCGGTGGTGTTTCGGCCCAATCGCTGCCGGGCCAGCCCAGCATGCCGCCCAAAAGCCCCGTCTCCGGCCGTGTTTCGAGCAGCACCGCCCCGTCGCAGCGCCGCACCAGATAGGCGATGCCGTGCCGCGTCGGAACTTGTTTCTTGGGTGTCTTGCGCGGCAGGTCGGCGGCGATGCCCATCATGCTGGCTTGGCACATGCTGCGTAGCGGGCAGATGCCACAGGTCGGATTGCGCGGCGTGCAGATCGTCGCGCCCAGATCCATCACCGCTTGCGCATAGCAGCCGGGGCGCTGCACGGGCGTGAGCCGCGCGGCCAGGGCTTTCAGCTCTGTTTTCGCGGCTGGAAGGGGTGTTTGCACCGCGAAAAGCCGTGCAAGAACACGCTCAACATTGCCATCCATCACCGCCGCGGGCCTGTCGAAGGCGATCGCGGCGATCGCGGCGGCGGTATAGGGACCGATACCGGGCAGGGTCAAAAGCCCCGCCTCGGTATCGGGAAAAATTCCAGCATGGTCCTGCGCCACGACACGCGCGCATTTCAACAGGTTGCGCGCGCGCGCATAATAGCCAAGCCCGGCCCAAGCGCCCATCACCTCTGCATCTTCGGCGGCGGCCAAGGCGCCAACATCAGGCCAACGCTTTGTGAAAGATTGGAAATAGTCGCGCACGGCGGCCACGGTAGTTTGTTGCAGCATGATCTCGGATAGCCACACAAGGTAGGGATCGGGCCTTGCCCCTGCGCGCAGCGCGGCGGGCGAGATACGCCATGGCAAATCGCGCGCATGGCGATCATACCATGGCAACAAAGACGCGCTGGCGTCGCTATCGGCAAACCCGTCACGCAAGGTTTATCTGCTCCCCCGCAGCCTGTTATTGGTTAGCATCGCATTAAGGCATAGATTGATCGCGACAACACGAAAGCAACCCATGCCGCGCAAGCCCAAGATAACGCCGAACGAGCCGCCCGCGCGCCGCAAGCGCGGCTTCGAGACGGCGGGCGCGTTGCTTAGCAGCACGCTCAAGGCACCCGCCGAGCGGCGTGGCTTTGGCGAGGCCAAGCTTCTGACCCACTGGGAAGAGATCGTCGGCACCGAGATCGCCGCCATCGCCCGCCCCGTCCGCATCAGCTGGAGCCGCGGCTTCGGCGGCACCTTGGTCTTGCTGACGACGGGCGGCCATGCCCCGGTTCTGGACATGCAAAAGGATCGCATCCTCGCGCAGGTCAATGCCACCTATGGCTACCGCGCGATTGCGCATGTGCATATCACTCAGACCGCGCCCACGGGCTTTGCCGATGGTCAGGTGGCCTTTCGCCCTGCGCCGCCCAAAGTACCCAAGCCCCCCGACCCGTCCCAATTGTCGCGCGCAATGGCGACCGTCGACCAAGTGGCCGATGACGGGCTGAAACAGGCACTCGCACGCCTTGCGCGCAATGTGCTAACCCCACGAGATCGTTGAGGAGAAGAGTAGAACATGGATCGCAGAACCATTCTTTTGGGCGCAGGTGCCGGTGCCTTGGTCGCTGGCGGCTACGCCTTGATGCGCCCGCAAAGCACCCCCGCCTTGCCGCTATTGCCGCAACCGGCCAATGCGCAGACAAGTGATGCCGCCACCGCCGATACGCCGCAGGTGATCGAGATGGTGATGGGCGATCCCGATGCGCCGGTCGAGATCATCGAATACGCCTCCTTCACCTGCCCGCATTGCAAAACGTTCCATGAGAACACGCTGCCCCTGCTCAAGGCCGATTACATCGATCAAGGCCGCGTGCGGTACGTTTATCGCGAGGTCTATTTCGACCGCTTCGGCTTGTGGGCCGGGATGGTGGCGCGCTGTGCCGGGCCCGAGCGCTATTTCGGCATCATCGACATGATCTATCAGCGCCAAGCCGAATGGACCCAAGGCGCACCCGCCGAGGTGGCCGAGAACCTGCGCCGGATCGGGCGTACGGCGGGCATGACCAATGAACAGCTCGACAGCTGCCTGACCGATGCGGATATGGCCCAAGCGCTGATCACCACCTATGAGACGAACATGGCCGCGCATAATATTTCGGGGACGCCTGCCTTTGTCATCGCGGGACGTTTGCATTCCAACATGAGCTATGGCGACATGTCGGCCCTGATCGACGAGGCGCTTGTCGCCGCGCAATAAGCCGCGATGGGGCGGCCTTTGGGCCGCCCTTTTCTTGCGGTCATGGCTGCGTTGTCCGCCCCGTCAAGATCCGTGCGATCGCCGCATCGAGTGCCGTCCAATCCGCAATTTCCAGCCGCACGGGCAAGGTCATGACCTCAGCGCGCAGCGCGGGCGCAAGGCGGACGGCGTCTTTCTCGGTTGTCACCACCTGCGCACCTTGCGCCTTGGCCTCGCGCAACATGCGCTGCATCAAGGCATCGCTCAGTGGTTGATGATCGCGCAGTGCATGGGTGGCGCGCAAATCCGCCCCCAGCGCGCTGAGCGTGCGAAAGAATTTCTCTGGGTGGCCGATGCCCGCAAAGGCGAGCACGGGCATTCCCGCAAGCGGCAGGCCGGTTGGCAAGGGCGCAAGCGTGCCCGTGACATGCGGCACCTGCACGCTTGCGCCCCATCTTGCGCCAAAACGCGACTGTGCCGCATCATCGCCGATAGACAGAACCAGATCGGCCCGCGCCAAGCCGACGGCGATGGGTTCGCGCAACGGCCCCGCCGGGATCACCTTGCCATTGCCGAAGCCCATATGCGCATCCACCACAACCACCGCCAGATCATGGGAAAGGCTCGGGTTCTGAAACCCGTCATCGAGCAAGATCGCCTGCGCGCCCGCGGCGATGGCCGCGCGTGCGCCCGCGGCGCGATCCTTGGCCACCCAAACCGGCATAAAGGCCGCCAACAGCAGCGCCTCATCGCCGGTTTCCGCGGCTTTGTGCTGGCGTTCCACGACCTGCACCGGGCCTTGCAGCGTCCCGCCATGGCCACGCGTCACCGCATGCGCGGTGATCCCGCGCGCCGCCAAACGCGCAGCCAGCGCGATGACGGTCGGTGTCTTGCCGGTGCCGCCTGCATTCAGATTGCCGACGCAGATCACCGGCACGCCCAGCTTCTCGCGCGGTCCGCTGGCCAGCCGGTGCCGCGTCGCGCCTGCGTAAAGCGCGCCAAGCGGCGATAGTAACGTCGCCCAAAGCCCCGGTGGCTCGTGCCAGAACATCGGCGCGCGCATCAGCCGGCCGCCTCGTCCAAGGTCTCGAGCAAGATCGCCTTGGCGCGATCCGTCACATCCGCCCCGGCCGAGACCACCTCCCATGCGGCATGGGCCATGACCGCAGCGCGATCGGGTGCGAGCAACTCATCGACCGCCTCGGCCAAGGCCTGCGGAGATGGCACAAGCCGCGCGGCGCGCGCATCGGTCAGCCGTTGGTAGATATCGACGAAATTGGTGACATAGGGGCCATGCAAAATGGCCGATCCAAGGGCTGCGGGCTCGAACGGATTATGACCGCCGATCGGTTCCCATGAACCAGCGACGAAGCTGACGCTCGCCAAGCGATACCACAGCCCCAACTCGCCCATCGTATCGGCCAGGTAGACGGGGGCCTCGGCCTCGGGGTTTTCGCCTGCGCTGCGTCGGGTAAAGGCCCAACCATCATCTGACAGCATCAGGGCGATTTCATCACTCCGCGCGGGGTGTCGCGGTACCAAGATCAGCAAGAGCCGCGGATTGGTCCGCATCGCGATGCGGTGCGCCTCCAGCACCTTGCGCTCTTCGCCGGGATGGGTCGAGGCCGCGACCCAGACCGGGCGGTTTCCTATGACGGCGCGCATGGCATCGAGTAACCGATTGTCGACGGGAAGGGCCGCGGCCCCTTCCTTGAGCGTCCCTGTCACCATTACGCGATCCATGGGCATGCCGAGGCGGCGCAGATAGATCGCGCTCAGATCGTCTTGGACCATCGCAAGCCGGAAGCGTCCCAAGAGACTGCGTGCCATGCCACGCAGGAACCGCCAACGATCATGGCTGGCCTTGGACATGCGCGCATTGAGCAGCAACATGGCAATGCCGCGCGCGTGGGTCTCGCAGATCAAGGCCGGCCATAGCTCGCTTTCGGTCCAGACCGCGACATCGGGTTTCCAGTGATCAAGGAAACGGCCCACGAATACGCGCGCATCCAGCGGCACATATTGATGCATCGCCCCCTCGGGTAAGCGATCGGCCATCACGGCGGCGGATGTCACGGTGCCGGTTGTGACCAGAATGGACAGATCGGGTCGTTCCTCCAAAAGCAAGCGGATCAATTCCAACAGGGCAAGGGATTCGCCCACGCTGGCCGCGTGAAACCAGATCAACGGCCCTTGCGGTCTGGCATGACCGGCAATTCCGCGGCGTTCATCCAGCCGCGCGGGGTCTTCCTTGCCCACAGCCGCGCGCTGCGTCAGCTTGCGTTCGGCAAAGCTCAGAGCGCCGCGTCCGGACCAGGCGAGATAGAGTGCAAGGGAGAGTGAGCGTTCCATCGAAGATGTCAGCCATTCATGTTTGGGCGACCGTCGTAGCTGCGGCGCACCCTAGGGATTGGTCGGCGCGGGTCAAGCGGCCGGGCCATCGCCTGCGCCCCGTGCATGCAGCAAGGCCGCGTGCAATCCCGGCGCACCGGCAAACACGCCGGCGACTTTTGGACTGGCACTGTTGAAACGGAGGTGCTGGCCCGTCGCATCGGTGGCCATGCCGCCAGCCTCGGTGATGATCAGGCTACCTGCGGCGATATCCCATTCCCATGTAGCGCGGAACGTCATCATCGCGTCGAACCGCCCCTCGCCCACCAGCGCCATGCGATAGGCCAGCGACGGGCGATAGGCACGGGTCACCGCCGGCACGCCGTGGGGCCAATGCGCAGGGCCAAGCGTATGCTTCGTGGCCAGAACCTCGGCCTCGTGGAAATGACGCGCCTCCGAGGCACGGATCGGCATGTCGTTGAGTGTCGCCCCCCCGCCAAGGGCCGCGGCGTATAGCTTGCCGCGGATTGGCAGGTAGACCGCTGCCGCGATCACCGCCCCATCCTCGACCACGGCCAGCGAATGCGAAAAGGCGGAGCTGCCTTCGATAAAGGCGCGGGTGCCGTCGATCGGGTCGATGACGAAAACCCGCCGCGCCGCCAGTCTTGCGTGGTCGTCTGGGGTTTCCTCGGATAGCCAGCCATAATCGGGGCGTGCATCCATCAGGCGATCTTGCAGCATGTCGTTGACGGCTAGATCGGCCTCGGTCACGGGACCGGCATCATCGGGCTTGTCCCATGTTTCGGGATCGTCGCGAAAATAGCGCGCCGCGATCCGGCCTGCGCCGCGCGCCGCCTCGATCAGCAAGAGCATATCTTCGCGCGCGTCAGGCCCCTGCAAGCGTCAGCCCCTCGACCAAAAGCGAGGGTACGACACGGCTGAGGTGCGGGCGCGCGTCATTGGCAGGACGGATCGACATGAGCATCTCGTGCAGGTTGCCCGCGACGGTGCATTCATTGACCGGATAGGTGATCTCGCCGTTTTCCACCCAGAACCCCGAGGCGCCGCGCGAATAATCGCCTGTGGTCGCGTTGATGGATGAGCCGATCATCGACGTGATCAAAAGCCCCGTTCCCATCTCGCGCAGCAGCGCATCGCGGCTTTGGCTGCCTTGGGTCAGGGCCACATTGCTGACCGCGGGCGATGGCGGCGAAGATGTGCCGCGGCTGGCGCTACCCGTCGAAGGCAAGCCCAGCTTTCGCCCGGTAGCCAGATCCAAGGTCCATTCCATCAAGATGCCATCATCCACGATGATCCGACGCCGCGTGGCCAGCCCCTCGCCATCGAAGGGGCGCGAGGCTGCGGCGCGGGGGCGGTGTGGGTCTTCGATGATCGAAAGCCCCTTGGGCAAGACCTGCGCCCCCATCAGATCGCGCGCCCATGATGCGCCGCGCGTGATCGCGGTGCCATTGGTCGCCGACAAAAGATGCCCGATCAGCCCCGATGCGATGCGCTCGTCGAAGATCACGGGATATGCGCCGGTTTTCGGTTTGCGCGCGCCCATCCGCGCCACGCTGCGTTCGCCCGCGATGCGGCCGATCTCGGCCGGGTCCAGCAGGTCGGCGGCATGGTTGCGCCCATCGCCGAAATAATCACGCTCCATCCCCAAACCTTCGCCGCTGATCGCGACGCAGGACAGCCCGTGATCCGAGCGCGCATAGCCGCCCGCAAAGCCGTTGCTGGCGGCCAGATGCACACGGCTGCGCGAAAAGCCCGCATTGGCGGCCTGCACTTGGCTAACGCCCTTGACGGCGAGCGCGGCCGCTTCGGCCATTTGCGCCATATGCTCCAGCTGGGCCGGGTCAGGATCGGTGCCGGGATCGCACATGTCCAGCGCGTCACCATCGCGCAGCGGCGATAATTGATCGGGATCAGCCAGCCCGATGGTGGGGTCATCTGGGGCCAGACGGGCCATCGTGACCGCGCGGCTGGCCATCTCTTGCAAGGTTTCGTCGCGGATATCGGAGGCCGAGACACAGGCTTGGCGCTGCCCGACCATGACGCGCAGCCCAACCTCGACGCCTTCGGAGCGTTCGGCCTGTTCCAAGCCACCGCTGCGCACGCTGATCGAAAGCGAGGTGCCGTCGACCGCAATCGCATCAGCGCCATCCGCACCTGCACGGCGTGCATGGTGAAGCAACGCTTCGGTCAGATCGGCGAGGGATGTTGACATGTGCATGGCACCTTGGCGCTTGGGTTTCATCTGGACCTAGTGCCCACACCCGCTCGGCGCAAGCCATCGCAGCCGCGCCACCGGTTTGGGCCTTGGGCCTGCCTCAGCGCAGAGGCACGCCATTGGCGCTGATCCCGCCGCCTTGGGTGAATTCCAGCCGCGTCTCAAGCGTGTCGGGGTCTGCACCGGGCCGGGCAAAAGCACCCAGCAGCCCGCGCGCCATCGCCAATTGCTCGATCGGGACCAGGCCCGCCGCCTGCAATCGGTCGAAAAGCGCGTTCAGCCCGCGCAATTGCAGATCGACCGCGCCGACGGGCATGGGGATCGGACCGGGCGGGAAATCGGCGCGCCCGCTGCCGGTCAGTTCCGCACCCGCAGCAGTGATCCGCAACTCGTTGATACCAAGATCGACAAGCTGGCCGGGGATATCGCCCATTCCTGCGGGATCGAGAGCGAACAAGTCGCGCAAGATCCGCGCCGTGCCGCTGAGATCGACAATGGCGGTGATGGGGTCGCGCGGGATTGCTTGCCCCGGATCGACGAGCGCCCAAATCTCGGGGCTGGGTGCCAGATCACGATAGGCCAGCCGCAGCGCGATGGGTTGCGGCCCATCGGTTGGTGCAAGCGGCATACGAAACGCAAGCTCGGCCCCGCCGACCGTAAAGGCGACAGGGACCGGCAATTCCCGCGCCGCCAGATAGGTTGATGCCACCGTTGCACTCAGGGCGAAATCCACCGCATCGCGCGAGATATCCGCCGAAAGACGCCCGCCTTGATTGGAGGCCAGCAAGGTAAAGCCATCGCGCGGATGCGAAAAGGTCATCTCCAGCCGCGCGCTGTCATAGGCCAAGACGCCGCTGTTGGCGAAATTCTCGGGAAAGGCACCCGGCTTGGTGGCGAGGTTGGCGAAATTCGTAAGTTGACCCGCGTTGGCACTGGTGCTGGCACCCAAGGCAAAGCTGATCTTCATCGACCCCTCTTCGCCCGGTGGCGGCGTGATATCCAGCGCGCCCGACAGGCCGCTGATTGCGGCGTTGCTGGTGTAGCGTAGATCCGTGGGGTTGGTTCCGTCGATCTCGTATCGGGCCGTCAGATCGGCCACGGCGATCATGACATCGATCACCGGCAGTGGGGCATTGCCACCGGTGATGGGGCGATCTTCGAACATCAAGCGCGAGGCGGTATAGTCATAGACCCGTGCGGCCGGCGTGCCGCTGGCGATCACGCGCAGATCCGGCGCGATCATGGCGAAGTTCAGATCAACGGGCTGCCCGCCATTGCCCAGGTCGAGGCTGATTGTCAGGTCATAGGTATCAGACATGGTGATAATGACGCGGCCGTCGCCGGTTTCGTTGAACACCACCTGATCGAGCCGCACCATCGTGCTGACCTCGGCATCGGTGTAGCGCATGGCATAGCCGTTCAGCGTCAGGCTGCCATCACCGGGGATCTGCTCTTGCACGCTCACCATCTGGCCCATGGCGGCTGATTGGCTCTGCCATTCGGCCCAGAGTTCCTCGGCGGTCAGCGCCAACACGGGCTGCACCCATCCCAGCGTCAGCGCCGGGATTGTCAGGAAAAGCGGTTTCAAAAAGGCCATGGCATGCATCCGTCACACAGAGGGGGTAGGGCATCACGACTGTCGGCCCGGCGTGGCGTATCGGTCAAGTGCCGATACCACATTGCCAGCGCTTTGGTCTGGCCGCGCAGGGTTCGCGCCGCTAGCATGCATGCCGAACCGGCATCACGCAAGAAAGGTTGGCCCATGCCCGATATGACCGCGAAAACTGTTGTGATCACCGGTGCCAGCCGTGGGATCGGTGCGGCCGCTGCCCGCGCCTTTGCCGCGCAAGGGGCCAATGTCGTGCTTTTGGCGCGTGACCGTGACGCGGTCGCGGCGATCGCCGGGGAAATCGGCCCGCGCGCGCTGGCCGTGCCTTGCGATGTGACCCGCTATTGGGAGGTGGAGGCCGCCCTTGGCGCGGCTGTTACGGCTTTTGGTGGCCTTGATGTTTTGATCAGCAATGCAGGCGTGATCGACCCCATCTCCGATGTCGATGCCGCTGACCCCGAGATGTGGAGCCAAGCCATCGACATCAACCTCAAGGGCGTCTTTCATGGTGCGCATGCGGCCCTGCCGCTGATGTTGCAACGCGGTGGCGGCACGCTGATCACGGTCAGCTCGGGTGCTGCCGTCAATCCGATCGAGGGGTGGAGCGCTTATTGCGCCTCCAAGGCGGGGGCCAAGATGTTCACCGCTTGCCTGAACACGGAATACGGCGCGCGTGGTATCCGTGCGCTGGGCCTGTCGCCCGGGACCGTCGCCACCGATATGCAGCGCGAGATTAAGCAATCGGGGGTGAATGCGATCAGCCAGCTGGATTGGTCGGTGCATATTCCGCCCGAATGGCCCGCTCAGGCGTTGGTCTGGATGTGCGGGCCTGATGCCGATCCATGGCTTGGCAATGACATCTCGCTGCGCGATCCCGACATCCGCAAAGCCGTGGGTGTTGGCCCATGATCGATTGCGCGCGCGATGACGGGCTTTGGACACTGACACTGAACCGCCCCGAAAAGGCAAATTCGCTGACCGCCGCGATGCTGGAAA
The DNA here is from genome assembly GCF_965662675.1 of Roseicyclus sp. Classification (GTDB taxonomy): domain Bacteria; phylum Pseudomonadota; class Alphaproteobacteria; order Rhodobacterales; family Rhodobacteraceae; genus Roseicyclus. Next base: position 60,050 of record NZ_CBFIIK010000005.1, read on the forward strand.
GGATGGTCGATCTGTTGCTGGAGGCCTCGGTCGACCCGCATTTGCGCGCCCTGATCGTGACCGGGGCGGGGGACAAGGTCTTTTCCGCCGGTGCCGATCTGGAGGCGGCGCGCGCGGGGCTTGCGACCTCGCCCCTATGGGAACAGGTCTCGGGCGCGATCGCCGCGCTTCCTTGCCTGACCATCGCGGCCCTGAACGGCACGCTGGCGGGGGGTGCCTTTGGCATGGCGCTTGCCTGCGATACCCGCATCGCGGTGCCGGGCGCGCGTTTTTTCTACCCTGTGGCCAAGCTCGGCTTTCTGCCGCAACCCTCCGACCCGGGGCGGCTGGTGGCGCTGATCGGGCCTGCAAGGACCAAGCTCTTATTGCTTGGCGGGCAGAAATTTACCGCGGATGAGGCGCTGACCTTTGGCCTGATCGACAGGATCGTGCCGGGCGCGGAGCTGATGGAGGCGGCGCGCGACATCGCGGGTGATGCGCTTGCGGGAAACCCGGATGTGCTGCAGCGGATCAAGGCGATGTGCGCGGGCCGCTAACGCTGTTTCCACGCACGCCTGCCGCCGGCGGTCTTGGCATGGAAATCGGGCGGGCGCTTGGCGATCCACGCGAGAAAGGCCGCAAGCCGTGGATGGCCGCGCAGGGCGTCGATGCTGTTGTAGCTGCGGGCCAATTCCGCCTCGGACAAGGTGGCGTGGATTTCATTATGGCAGATCTGGTGGAGCAACACGACAGGACCGCCCTTGCCGCCGCGCAGTTTCGGCGTCAGGTGGTGCAGGCTTTGTTTCGCCCGTGGCGGGATCGGCCGGTCGCAAAGCGGGCAGATGGGAAGATCGTCCATGACGGCCAAGGATGGTGTGCGCAGGGCGCATGGCAAGGGGCGATGGATGGCTGAGGTGGTGGATGCGCTGGTGATCGGGTCGGGGCCTGCCGGGCTGATGGCGGCCGAGGCGCTGGTGCGCGCCGGGCGCGATGTGGTCATCGCCGAGGCCAAGCCATCGGTCGGGCGAAAATTCCTAATGGCGGGCAAATCGGGGCTGAATCTGACCAAGGCAGAGGGTCTGGAGGATTTCGTCGCGGCCTATGGCGCGGCCGCCCCGTGGCTTGCGCCGATGCTGGCCGAGATGGGGCCCGATCAGGTCATGGCTTGGGCCGAGGATCTGGGCCAGCCGGTGTTCACCGGCAGCTCAGGCCGGGTCTTTCCGCATGCGATGAAGGCAAGCCCGCTTCTGCGCGGCTGGGTCAGGCGCATCGACGCAGCAGTCAGGACGGGGTGGCGCTGGGTCGGGCTGGCGGGGGGGGATTGGGTCTTTGACACGGCCAAGGGGCGGCAGGCGATCCGCCCCGGCGTGGTGGTTTTGGCGCTTGGCGGGGCAAGTTGGGCGCGGCTGGGATCGGACGGGCAATGGGCAGGGTTATTGGCGGCAAGCGGGGTCGAGATCGCGTCGTTTCGTCCCGCCAATATGGGGTTCCGCGTCGATTGGTCGGCGCATATGGCGGCGCATTTCGGTCGCCCGCTCAAGGGGGTGGGGTTTGCGGACGGCGATGGGTCTTGGGTGCGTGGCGAGGCGGTGATTTCGGCCCGGGGGATCGAGGGGGGCGGCATCTATGCGGTCAGTGCCGCCGTGCGCGACGGGGCCGCGTTGGTTGTCGATCTCTTGCCGGATCTGGCGCAGGCCGTGGTGGCCGAACGCTTGGCCGCCCGCCCGCCCAAGCGCAGCCTGTCGCAGCATCTGGAAAAGGCGCTGAAGCTTGACCCGGTCAAGCGGGCGCTGTTGCAGGAATTCGGCCGCCCCTTGCCCGAGGGGGCGGGGCTGGCCCGGCTGATCAAGGGGCTGGAAATCCGCCATCAGGGCCCGCGCCCGATGGATGAGGCGATCTCGACCGCAGGCGGTGTGACGCGCGGGGCGGTCGATGCGGGGTTGATGCTGCACGCAATGCCCGGTGTTTTCGTGGCCGGCGAGATGCTGGATTGGGAGGCGCCGACCGGGGGCTATCTGATCACCGGCTGCCTGGCCACCGGGCTTTGGGCGGGGCGGCATGCGGCGGATTGGGGGCGTTGAAGGCAGGTTCTTGATCAGGCGGCGCCGCCCCTGTCGCCAGAGGCGACGAGTCTTTCGTGAGGGGGCTCTGCCCCCGGCCTTCGGCCTCCCCCGGAGTATTTTCGAAGCAAAGATGGGCGCTGCGTGAACCTTGATGCGGGGTTAACGCTTGAGGGCGCGGGTGAAGGCGGGGCGGGCGCGCATCATCGCCATATGCTCTTGCAGGCGCGGTTCGGTCACCGGGAACTTGGCATTCGCGGCCCAACCGCAGCAATGCGCGAGCAAGATATCGGCGATGGTCAGGGTCTCGCCCATCAGGAAGGGGCCAGTCGTATCCATGCGGCTCGCCATATGGGCCTGGCTGCGGGTGAATTCCCATTGCAGGCTGTCCTTGATCGCGGGCAGGCGGTGTTCCTCGGGCAAGACGAAGCTGTGTCGCGCGGCGGTCCACAACAGCGCGTCGAATTCATCGAGGATCAGGTGGGTCAGGCTGTCTTGATGGGCGCGTTCCGTGGTGCCGGGGGCGAAGGCGAGCGCGCCGTGGCGGTCGGCCAGATAGGTCATGATCGCTACCGAATCGGTAATGGGCACACCATCGGCGACGAAGACCGGCACCTTGCCCGCGGGGCTGACGCGCATGACCTCGGGCGAGCGGGGGGCGGCGTCGATATGGTCGTAATCGATGCCCAACTCCTCCAGTGTCCAGAGCACGCGGAAGGCGCGGCTTTTGACAGCACCGATCAAGGTATAGCTCATCACTATCGTCTCCCTTTACCCGGCATCATTGCGAGCCGGATCAATGCGCGTTCCATCAGCGCCATTTGTGGCGCGCTTTGCGCCGAACGCAAGGTCAGGTCAGTGTCCACCAGCAGGCTGAGGGCGGTTTCCAGCGGGTCGCGGCCCCAGCGGTTGATCTGCGCCAGCATGCGGTCGCGGCGCGGGCCGAAGACGGGGGGGCGCTGTGCCTGAAGCCCCGCAGCGGCCCCGCCCGGATGGCAAGCGGCGGCATGCAGCGTGCGAAAATGGCGCAGGGCCGCGATGCAAAGCGTTACCGGGGCCACGCCCTGACCCGAGAGGCGCGACAAGAGCGGGCCGATCGCAGCGGCATCGGCCTCGGCCGTGGCGTGCAGGATATCGTCAAGTTCGGCCTCGCGCGTCAGGGGCGCGATGGCCGCGATATCGGCGGCGCTGACCGGAGTTGCATCGCCGCGTTTGTAAAGACCGAGTTTCTCGATCGTCTGGCGCAGATCGCCGGGGGGCAGGCTGCGCGCCAGCGCCTCGAGATCATCCATCGCATCGCGCGGCAGATCGCGCAGCCCCGCCTCGGCCAGAAGGGCCGCGATTTCGGCGCGCGAGGGCGGATCGTCGTAGATCGCGGCGGCGCGGGCGAATTTATGCTCTTCGAAGAGTTTGCGCAGCGCCGATTTCGGGGTCAGGCGCGCGGCGGTGGCGATGATCTGCGCGTCGCCCGGTTGCCATTCCGACAGCGCGCTCGCGAGGGTCGGGGCAAGCCCGTCGGTCGCCCCATCGATGAAAACGGCGCGCGGGCCGGGGAAGAAACCCACCGCCTTGATCGCGTCCAGAAGGGCGGCGGGGTCGCTGCGCAGATCGGCGGCGGCAAGCCGCGTCAGCCGCATCTCTGTCTCGGCATTCTCACCCAAGAGCGCCTTGAGCAATTCCTGACGGCGCAACGCCACGCGCATCGCATCATCGCCGAAGATCAGGCAACCCGCCGATGTGCTATCCGGCGCGCGGACATAGGCGGCGATGTCGCGCGGGGCGAGTTTCATGCGCAGCCCATGAGGGCGCTGGTGGTGCTGTGATCAGATGACGACATTCACGATCCGGCCCGGCACGACGATGAGCTTTTTGGGCTGGCCGCCTGCCAGCGCCTTTTGCACAGCCTCGTCCGCCAGCGCGATCTTTTCAACCTCTGGCATGGGCATATCCTTGGGAACGGTGATTTCGGATTTGCGCTTGCCGTTGATCTGGATGGGCAGGGTGACGGTGTCGGAGACCAGCATCGCCTCGTCCGCTTTGGGCCAAGGGGCGTTGGCGATCAGCCCTTGGGCGCCCAGCATGGCCCAGATTTCCTCGGCCAGATGCGGGGTCATGGGGGACATGAGTTGGGCGAGCGTCAGGGCCGCTTGCCGTTTCGCCCCCGCGCTTGCCTGCGATTTCTGAAGGGCGTTGGTGAAGGCGTAGAGCTTCGCGATGGCCGCATTGAAGCCGAAGCTGTCGATGCCGTTGGTCACGTCGAAGATCGCCTTGTGCATGTCGCGCAAGAGCGCCTCATCGGCCTCGGGGCTGCCCGCCTCTGTGCTTTCGGTGATTTCGGCGGCGATGCGGTGGACGCGGGCGAGGTGCTTGGCCGTCGCCTCGGCGCCGGCGGCGGTCCATTCCACGTCGCGTTCGGGCGGACTGTCGGACAGCACGAACCAGCGCGCGGTGTCGGCGCCGTATTGGGCGATGATGGCGACGGGGTCGACGACGTTGTTTTTCGATTTCGACATCTTGGCGGAAGGGATGATCTCAACCTCGCGGCCATCGTTCAGAAAGCCGCGGCCGTCGCGCAGGTCGACCTCTTCTGGGTAATGGTAAACCGGGCGGCCGTGCGCGTCGGTCGTCTTGTAGATCGCATGCGTCACCATCCCTTGGGTGAAGAGCGCGTCGAAGGGTTCGATCGCGCTCTCGGGCAGGTGGCCGCAGATCGCCATCGCGCGGGCGAAAAAGCGGGAATAGAGAAGGTGCAGGATCGCATGCTCGATGCCGCCGATATATTGGTCGACATTCATCCAATAGGCGGCTTCGGCCATGTCGGTGGGCGTATTGGCGCGCGGTGCGGTGAAGCGGGCGTAGTACCACGACGAATCGACGAAGGTGTCCATCGTGTCGGTTTCGCGCCGGGCGGGGGCGCCGCAGGCGGGGCAGGTGGTCGCGGCCCATGTCGGGTGGCGGTTCAGCGGGTTGCCGGGGATGTCGAAGCTGACATCGCGGGGAAGCTCGATGGGCAGGTTCTCTTTCTTCTCCGGCACCACGTCGCAGGTGTCGCAATGCACCACCGGGATCGGACAGCCCCAGTAGCGCTGGCGGCTCAGGCCCCAGTCGCGCAGGCGGAACTTGGTCACGCCATGGCCGATCCCCTTGCCCTCGCAATGGGCGATGGCGGCGTCGACGGCTTGCGCGCCTGTCGCCTCCTCGGGCCAGTTGAAAGGCAGCGTCCAGCGCACGCGGTCGGTTTTGGGTGGCACGAAGGCCGCGCCGCCGTTTTCGGGCAGCACATGATCGCCTGCCAGCGGCACGAAGGTCGAGATGACGGGAAGGCCGTATTTCCGCGCGAAGTCCAGATCGCGCTGGTCATGGGCGGGGCAGCCGAAGATTGCGCCGGTGCCATACTCCATCAAGATGAAATTGGCGATGTAGACGGGCAATTCCCATGCCGGGTCAAAGGGGTGGCGCACGCGCAGGCCGGTGTCGAACCCGAGTTTTTCGGCTTTTTCGATGGCTTCTTCGGTCGTGCCGCCCTTGCGGGCAAGCGCGCAGAAATCGGAAACCTCAGCGCTTTGCGCCTCAAGCGCGCGGGCAATGGGGTGATCGGGCGAGATGCCCACGAAACTTGCGCCCAAAAGCGTATCGGGGCGGGTCGTGTAGACCTCAACCTGTGTATGGCCATGGGCCGGAGCGACCATGTCAAAGGCGAATTGCAGCCCCCGCGAACGGCCGATCCAATTGGCCTGCATCGTCTTGACCTTGGCGGGCCAATCATCGAGCCCGTCGAGCGCATCCAGCAACTCGCCCGAGAAATCGCTGATCTTGAAGAACCACTGCGTCAGCTCGCGGCGCTCCACATCGGCACCCGAGCGCCAGCCCTTGCCGTCGATCACCTGTTCATTGGCCAGCACGGTCATATCGACCGGGTCCCAGTTCACCACCGCGTTCTTGCGGTAGACCAGCCCTTTTTCGAGGAAATCGAGAAACAGCGCCTGCTGCTGGCCGTAATATTCCGGATCGCAGGTGGCGAACATGCGCGACCAGTCGAGGCCGAAACCCAAGGGCTTCATCTGGGCGACCATCGTGTCGATGTTTTGATATGTCCAATCGGCGGGGTGACCGCCCGATGCCATCGCGGCGTTTTCGGCGGGCATGCCGAAGGCGTCAAAGCCCATCGGGTGCAGCACGTTGAAACCATTGGCCAGCTTGTAGCGCGCGATCACGTCGCCCATCGTGTAGTTGCGCACATGCCCGATATGGATGCGCCCGGACGGGTAGGGAAACATCTCGAGCACATAATACTTGGGCTTATCGTCACTGCGGCGCGCGACGAAAGTTCCGGCCTTTTCCCATTCTTGTTGCCATTTGGGTTCCAGCGTGGCGGGGTCGTAGCGCGACATGGGGCAGGCATCCTTGGGTCTGAGACGAAAACGCCGGGCATCATGGCCCGGCGTGCTGATAGATAAGGCGCGCCGCCGCGTAAAGCGGGCTTAAAGGCTCGCGTCGCGAATGCGCAGCTGACGCGCGCGGGTCAAGATCGCATCTTCGATCTGGCGCGCGACGTCGCGGCTGACCGCGCCATTGCGCGACTGCACCGAGACACGCAGGCTGCGCGCTTCAAGTGCCGGGTCTTGTACGAAGACGGTCGCCCGATAGGCGGTGCGTCCGCCCGGTGGCGTGCCATAGCCGAATTGAATGACGCCCGAAAACGGATCGGCCGCCTCAACCGGCATGAAATTCAAGATCTCGAGCGATGCGTTCCACAGGTAGCGATTCACTTCGACCGTGCTGTTGGGATCGTCGCTATTAGTGAACAGATCGAAGATCGACTCGCGATTGGGGTCGGGCAACAGACCTTCTTCGATGGCGGCTTGGCGGTTGGCCTCGCGGCGCGCTTCACGCCGTTCGTCGGCACCATCGCGTGAGAAAAGCCCGCCACCCGAACCGCCGCCGAAAAGGCCCGCGCCACCGCTGCAGCCCGCCAAAAGCCCCGCGACCGTACAAATTGCTGCTAGTTTTGCCAGTTTACCAAGCATGCGCCGGTCCCTGAATGGCCTTAAATTTGATGCGGTTGTTGGTATAGGAGCGACCCGTTCGCGGCAAGTGTCTTTCCCCCATTGGTCGGGCGAAGCTGACTGTGGCATGTCTGCACCAGCCGCGCGGCAAGACGAAGGCGGGCTGTTCGGCTTTCTTGCAATCGCGGGCGCGCGGCGCGACACAACACCATACTCAATTCGGATTCCCCGTCTTGAGGTGCACCTTTGAATACCAACACGAGGGAAAAACCATGAAAAAGGTTCTCTTCGCTACGACTGCGCTCGTTATGACCGCGGGCATGGCTTCGGCAAATGATAACATCACCTTGTCTGCTGCTGCAAACTTCGGCTTCATCGACAATGGCACTGC
>NZ_CBFIIK010000006.1:0-65461 GCF_965662675.1 Roseicyclus sp.
TTCGGGCAAGCGTGACCGGCGAGATCGTAATGGAAAATGTCGAGGTTTCCGAGGATGCGCTGTTACCCGGCGTTCAGGGCCTTAAAGGGCCGTTTGGATGTTTAAATCGGGCCCGCTATGGCATTGGCTGGGGTGTAATGGGCGCGGCGGAGGCCTGCTGGCATGCGGCGCGTCAATACGGCCTCGATCGGAAACAGTTCGACCGCCCCTTGGCGCAAACGCAGCTCTTCCAGAAGAAACTGGCCGATATGCAAACCGAGATTACCCTTGGCCTGCAGGCCGTTTTGCGTGTGGGAAGGTTGATGGATATGGGCCGTGCGGCGCCGGAAATGATCAGCCTGCTCAAGCGAAACAACTGTGGCAAAGCGCTCGACATCGCGCGCATGGCGCGTGACATGCATGGCGGCAACGGCATTTCCGATAGCTTCCCCGTCATGCGTCACATGGTGAACCTCGAAACTGTCAATACCTACGAGGGAACACACGATGTCCATGCGCTGATCCTTGGCCGGGCACAGACAGGGTTGCAGGCCTTTTTCTGAAGTATACCCTGCTCAATCGAATTCATCAGGTCAGACGAACACGTTATGCTTTGCAAACGCTACTTCGTCTGACCATAAGTAGAGCTGAACAAGATCAAAGGGAGCGCGTTCTAGGCAAATAGTTTGCTGGTCAACACCATATGCTGGTCCGACAGCAGCGGTTGCGCACCCCCGCAACCAAATCCCCCATGTAATACATACGACGAGCGGGCATTGACCGGCGTCTTTTGCCTTCCTCAATCAAGATCTTGGGGCGCGCGACATATGTCTCGTCACCTGCTGCATCACAGTGCAGACACCTTAATGTAGGGCGGGTTCTGGACATGGTCCATTTCACACATCGCTACTTACGGTGACACGGCGCGTTGTCGTGTGTGCGCGGTCCAGTTCCGGGTGCAGCTCAAGACCGAGGCCGGCGCCGGGGGGCACCGTTATTTGGCCGTTGATGACTTCGGGCAAGGCGGTGACCAGATCTCGATACCATGTGCGGTAAAAGGCGCGGACGCTTTCTTGGATCAGGGCGTTTGGTGCGTTCAGCGATAGATGGGTCGATGCGGTCAATACCACGGGGCCGGTGCAATCATGCGGCGCAACGGGCAGATGCCATGCTTCAGCCATAGAGGCGATCTTGCGTGCCTCCGACAAGCCGCCGCACCAACTGAGGTCCAGCATGATCACGCCCGCGACGCCCGTTTCCAGCAGATCACGAAACCCCCACCGCGTGGATAATGTTTCCGAGGCGCAAATGGGCGCGACGGATGCCTCTGCGTAACGCCGCAGGCTCGACAGACTGTCCATCCGGATGGGATCTTCGTGCCAATAGGTGTTGAAGGGTTCGAGCGCCCGCGCGATGTGCATTGCCGGCAAAAGCTGCCATAGCGAATGAAACTCCACCATGATGTCCATGCGGTCACCGACGGCATTTCGGATTTTCTCGAATGGCCGCAGCGCGGTCTTCAGATCCTCGGATGAAATGCTGTGCCCCCGCGTTTTCTCGGCGGCAATGTCAAAGGGCCAGATCTTCATCGCGGTAATGCCATCATCCAACAAGGAGAGGGCCAATTCATCGGCGCGATGAAGAAAACCGTTGAGGTCGTCGTAGTCATGCGTTTGCGCATCGCGACCCCAGTTGCCGACCTTCTGCCCTTCGGCGGTCTTGATATAATCGAGCCCGGCGCAGGTGTTGTATGTTCGGATGGATGGTCGGGTGAAACCACCCAAAAGCTGTGCAATGGGCTGACCAGTGGCTTTACCGAAGATATCCCAAAGCGCGATGTCGAAGGCGGAATTGCCCCGCGTTTCCGCACCGGCGGATCGTATGCCCAGATAGCCGACAAGATCAGCTGCCAATGCGTCAATCTGTAATGGATCACGCCCGATCACGCGGGGGGCGATCCATTCGTGGATGTGCGCCTCGACGGTCATGGCCCCGAAAAAGGTCTCGCCCAGCCCCGTGATACCCTCATCCGTGTGAACCTGAATCCAAAGAAGATTGGGTCGTTCCGAAATGCGGATCGTTTCGATTGCGGTGATTTTCATCCTGTGCCTGCCTTTTCCCTGCTCAGACAACTGTCCCCACTGGCCTTTAATCCGAAGAATCCAGCCGCAAACCGACGCGCCTCGCGCCACCTACGAGATGGGCGCGCATCGCGGTGCGGGCAGCGCTGGGATCTTTCGCGGCGATAGCATCGTGGATCGCGGCATGTTCGCGGCGCGTTTGCTCATGCAGCCGATCAAGCGGAACGCCGGCACGCGCCGTCAGAATGACATGGGCGATCCGGTCGGAAATTACCGTCAAGAATTGAACGAAATAGGGGTTTTGGGTCGCCTCGGCCAAAACGCGGTGAAACTCCAGATCTGCGGTGACGGATGCGTCGGCGGTGAGATCGGATGCCTCAAACAACGCCATCGATGCCGTCAGCCGGGTCATGTCCACCGCACGGCGGTGTTGCGCAGCCAAACCGGCGGCTTCGATCTCGAGTGGTGCGCGCAGCTGGTAGAGATGCGCGAAGGCATGCCTATCCATATCTTGCGCCTTATCCAGTCGAATGGGTCGCGCTGACGGGTCGGCCACGAAGGCACCCGCGCCCTGCCGGGTATGCACCAGCCCTTCGTTGCGCAGCTGCGCAATCGCCTCGCGGATGACCGTACGACTGACACCGAAATCGCGCGACAGCTGTGCCTCGGTCGGCAAACGTGATCCAGCAACGAGCCCATCGGCCTCGATCTGTGCCAGAAGATGCGCCGCAATCCGCGTCGAAAGCTGCGTGTTGCGGTCGAATGCGGGGGGCGGGCCGCTCATGAAGCGGGCTGATCGGTGAAGGAGATCTGGCAATTCGGGTTCATCACAAGGCCCGGGTCGATCGCGCGCTTGATATTCTCCAAGATGGCCCGTTTCGGTTGCGAAAGCTCTTTCTCGAAATCCTCCCGCTTGAGCCGCCCGATCCCATGTTCCGCGCTGATCGAACCTCCAAACCGATATAACACATCGTGGATGACCTTTTTGGCCTGTCCAATCTGTTCTTCGGCGTCGCGCCCGACGGCGGGAAGGACGTTCAGATGGACGTTGCCATCGCCCACATGCCCGTATGACACGCAAACCGCACCGGGCAGGGCAGCAGTCACCGCGGCTTCGGCCTCAGCGACGAAATCGGCCATCGCCGACAAGGGCACCGACAGATCAGTGCGCAGATGCCGCCCGCGCTTGGCTTGGCCGTCATTCATGCCTTCGCGCACGCTCCACAAGGTCTTGGCCTGTGCTTGCGACTGGGCGACGACACCATCGCGCACCAAGCCCTCGACAAAGGCCAATTCGATAAACCGCTCCATCAATGTGGCCACATCCACCAAACCCGAGCCGGACAATTCCATCAGCACATAGGCTGGCGCCGTTTCGTCCATCGCCGTGGCGAGATCCGGCATCGCCTCGCGTGCCAGTGTGAAGGCAAGCGGTGGCATGAATTCGAACGCTGACAATAAATCACAGCATTGCCGGCGCGCGTGACGGAACAGTGTGATCGCGTCTTCCAAACGGTCCAGCGCCACAAGCGCCGTCACATTCTGTTCGGGCAGCGGCGAAAGCTTGAGCGTCGCTGCCGTGATCACGCCCAATGTACCCTCGGCCCCGATAAAAAGCTGCTTTAGGTCGATGCCCCGGTTATCCTTGCGCAGGCGTGACAGCAGGTCGAGGATCTGCCCATCGGGCAAAACCACCTCTAGCCCCAGCACCAGATCCCGCGTCATGCCATAACGCAGCACATTCACACCGCCTGCATTGGTCGACAAATTACCACCAAGCTGGCAACTGCCCTGCGCGCCCAAGGCCAGTGGAAAGAACAAACCGGCATCTGCCAATTGATCCTTGATGGACTGCAAAACGGCACCGGCTTCCACTTCGGCGGTGAAATCATCAGCGTCGATCCGGCGGATGCGGTTCATTCGTTCGAGGCTGAGCACAAGCTGTCTTGCGGGGGCATCAGGCACCGCGCCCAAGGCAAGGCCCGTTCGCCCGCCCTGTGGCACAACGCCCAGCCCCAAACTCGCGGCCGCGCGCAGACATGCGGCGACCTGTTCCCTGTCGCGCGGCCGTAGCACCGCGATGGCCCCGGTTTGCACATCGCCGTGCCAATCGCGGCAATAGGCGTCGATCTCGGGGCCGGTCAGCAAAAGGTCTTGGGCCATTTCGGGGCCAAGCGCTGCGCAAAGCTCAATAAGCGTCGGATCGTGGTCCATCTTTTGGGCGCTCGTCGTCATGCGGGCGAGATGTGCAAAATACTGTCACTTGCATGTCTCATATGTCTGGTTATCATACAAATTCTTGGCCACACAAGGGTTAAGCAAAGCGCAAACGCGGGGAGAGGGTGATGCATGTTCTGATGACGGGTGCCGCCGGGATGATAGGGCGGAAATTGACAGCCAAATTGGTTGCCGAGGGTGCGGTTTCAAACAAGACTATTACCCGCATGACACTGGCCGATGTCGTCGCACCGCCCAAGCCCAGCGGTTTCGATGGCACCGTGTCGTGCATCGTGGCCGATCTCGAAGATCCAAATACCGCGACACAGTTGATTGCAACGCGCCCCGATGTCGTTTTTCATCTTGCTGCGATCGTCTCGGGCGAGGCCGAGCAAGATTTCGAAAAAGGCTACCGCATCAACCTTGATGCCACCCGGGCCTTGCTCGAGGCTATTCGCATCGCCCACCAGACCGAGGGGTATTTTCCGCGCGTTGTCTTTGCCTCTTCTATCGCGGTCGTGGGTGCGCCATTTCCCCATCCGATCCCGGATGATTTCCACACGACACCACTGACAAGCTACGGCACACAAAAAGCGATTTGCGAATTGCTTTTGTCCGACTACTCGCGGCGGGGCTTTCTGGATGCAATCGGCATCCGTTTGCCGACGATCTGCATCCGCCCCGGCGCCCCGAACAAGGCGGCATCAGGCTTTTTCTCGAATATCTTGCGGGAACCGCTTGTCGGGCAACCGGCCGTCTTGCCGGTGCCGGACACAATCCGGCATTGGCATGCATCGCCCCGGTCGGCGGTCGGGTTCATGATGCGTGCGGCGTCAATGGATTTGTCGCCTTTGGGGGCGCGGCGCAACCTGTCGATGCCCGGGCTGAGCGCCACGGTCGCCGAACAGATCGAAGCCCTGCGCCGGGTCGCGGGAGAAAAAGCAGTGGGGCTGATCCGGCGCGAACCCAACGACATGATCACCCGCATGTGCGAAGGATGGCCGACCGGCTTCGATGCCAGCCGCGCCAGCGCCTTGGGGTTTTCAGCTGAAACTAGCTTTGACGACATCATTCGCGTCCACATCGAAGATGAATTGGCAGGGCAGGTATGACAATGCAGATCGCTTTTCTCGGCACCGGCTTGATGGGCGCACCGATGGTGCGTCGCTTGCTTGGTGCCGGATTGCCCACCTGCGTTTGGAACCGCGATCTGGCCAAGGCGAAGGCGCTAGTGGTCGACGGCGCAAGCCTCGCCCATAGCCCCGCGCTGGCCGTGTCCGAGGCGCGGGTTGTCTTTACCATGTTGTCAGATGGGCCTGCCGTTTCGGATGTGCTTTTCGCGCAAGGCGTGGCAGAGGCCTTGGCCCCCGGTGCTGTGGTTGTCGATACGTCCTCGATTTCACCCGATCATGCCCGCGATCATGCCGCGCGATTGGCTGAAAAGGGCGTAGTTTATATCGACAGCCCCGTTTCCGGCGGCGTCGCCGGTGCCCAAGCCGGGACGTTGGCCCTGATGGCGGGCGGCCCGGCCGAGATCATCGCTGATCTTGCGCCTGTTTTCGCCCCCTTGGGGCGCGTGACACATGTGGGTCCATCGGGCGCGGGACAGGTGTGCAAGCTAGCCAATCAGCAGATCGTTGCCATCACGATCGCGGCACTGGCCGAGGCCATGATCCTTGTTGATGCCGGAGGTGCTGATCGCGAGCAGTTTCGTCAGGCCATTCGCGGCGGCTTTGCCGAGAGCCGCATTCTCGATCTGCATGGTGCGCGCATGATCGCGCGCGACTTCATGCCGGGTGGCCCTTCCAGCCTGCATCTCAAGGATCTTAATTCGGTGATTGATCTGGCCCGCACACATGGGCTGAGCTTGCCGCAGACGGAAACGGTGCATCAGGCGTTCGCCGATTTCGTGGCCAATGGAAATGGCAACGTCGATCACAGCGGTTTGCTGTTGCATCTCGAGGACGTCAACGACCACCTGAAACGCGGCTGATCCAAGACCCTTTCCCGATGCGAACTGTGCAGGGCGGCAACGCTCCCTGCACGCCTGATTATGACCTCAGCCCATTCAGGAAACGACATCACCCTGACGAGCGCGCGCCCTCATCACGCGCGGTGGATCTGTCAAACAGGCGCACAAAAGGGCCGATCGCTTTCGCGGCGCTTGCCGCATGGTTCCGAAAATGAGCTATTGCCGGGACGCCAAGCGCGCCCCGGCTGCTGCCCTGACGGGCCAAGATTGCGTTGCTTGCCTATTGCGGTTCAGTGGTTGTCGCGCGGCAGGTCGTGGCGGATGCGCTGATAGCTGGTCGCAAGTTCGAGGCAGCCACCATCGGCCAATTGCCCGACATTGTTGCGATAAATCTCCTGCCACGGTGTCTGGTTGTGCAAGGTCGGCGGGGTCCAAGCCGCACGGCGGGCTGCCCACTCAGCGGCATCGACCAGCGCATCCATGCGACAGGCATTCAGATCCAGCCGGACGCGGTCGCCCGTCTTGAGCAGCGCAAGCCCGCCACCCACGACGGCCTCTGGCGACGCGTTGAGAATCGAGGGGCTTTCCGACGTTCCCGATTGGCGACCATCACCGACTGTAGGCATATGGTTGACACCCGCACGGATCAGCGCGTCGGGTGGCTGCATATTCACCACCTCGGCCGAGCCCGGATACCCAACACAACCGACGTTGCGGATAAACAAGATTGTCTCGGTGTCGATCCCCAGAGTTTCGTCATTGATCCGGTCGTGATAGTCCTCCGGACCCTCAAAAACCACCGCGCGGGCCTCAAAAACGCCCTCCTGACCGGGTGTCGACAGGAATCTGGCCCGGAAATCCTGCGATATCACCGAAGTCTTCATCAAGGCGCTTTCGAAAAGATTTCCCGACAGTACCAAGAAGCCGGCCTTTTGGCGCAACGGATCGGACACGGGGCGGATCACATCCTTGTCGCGGCTTTCCCATCCGGCGAGGTTCTCGGCCATGCTCGCCCCGGTGGCGGTGACTACATCCTTGTGCAGCAATCCGGCCTTGAGCAACTCACCCATCACTGCAGGCACACCGCCGGCGCGAAAAAAGCTTTCGCCCAAATAGATGCCAGCAGGCTGCATGTTGACCAAGAGCGGAATGTCAAAACCGTGCCGCTGCCAGTCAGTCACATCAAGCTCGACACCCGCATGGCGTGCGATGGCTTGCAAATGCGGTGGCGCGTTGGTTGATCCACCGATCGCGGAATTCACGATAATCGCGTTCTCAAAGGCTTGGCGCGTCAAGATATCCGAAGGCTTCAGATCCTCTTCCACCATGGCAACGATGCGACGCCCGGTTTCGTAGGCCATATTCATGCGTTCGCGGAAGGGGGCCGGAATGGCCGAACACCCGGATAGGGTCATGCCCAAGGCTTCGGCCATCGCATTCATCGTGCTGGCCGTTCCCATCGTGTTGCAATGGCCAAGGCTGGGCGCGCTGGCACAGACACGCTCCATGAATTCCTCATAGGCGATCTTGCCCTCGCTCAGCAGGCGGCGGCTTTCCCAGACGATCGTACCTGATCCGGCGCGTTTTCCCTGCCACCAGCCATCCAGCATCGGCCCACCATTCAACGCGATCGCGGGCAAATCAACAGTCGCCGCTCCCATCAACATGGCCGGGGTGGTCTTGTCACAGCCCGTCGTCAGCACAACGCCATCAATCGGATAGCCATGCAAAACCTCGACCAAGGACAGATAGGCAAGGTTTCGATCCAGCGCGGCGGTCGGCCGTTTGCCGGTTTCCTGGATCGGATGCACCGGGAATTCCATTGGGACGCCGCCCGCATCCCGGATGCCGGCCTTGATCCGGTCCATCAAGAACACGTGGATCTTGTTGCAAGGAGCCAAATCGCTGCCGGTCTGCGCGATGCCGATCACTGGCCGCTCACCTTGCAATTCACCGCGCGTGTATTCTTGGTTGAGGTAGCGCTCGATATAGAGCGCCGTCATTCCCGGATTGTTGGGATTGTCGAACCATTCCTGAGAGCGGTATTTCCGGCGTGCGCGGGTATCGGTCATGGCTGTCCTATTGGGCTAGCGTTGCGAATATTGTCAGGGTCGTCACAGGGCGATCATCCGCTGTGTGCTTTGGCGTGGCATCAATTGATAGCCGGCATCCACATTGCGGGGGTGATCGGGCAGATTTTCCAGCTGGGCCAGGATCATTTGAACCGCCTGCAAACCGGTCTGATATCGATGCGTGCGCACCGATGTGAGCGTGGGCACCGAACATGCCGCGACATCAAGATCGTTGAAGCCGACGATCCCCATCCGTGCCGGTACCGAAATTCCGCGACGTTGGCATTCGAATAATGCGCCCAGCGCCACATCGTCATTGTTGCAAAAGACCGCATCGACATCGGGACATTGCGCCAAAAGGTCGGACATCAGCTGTCCGCCCATAGAATAGGATGTCGGCTGGGGCGATGTCATGATGAGGCGCGCATCATCGTTCAGCCCAGCGGCGGACACGACATCGCGATAGCCCGCAAGTCGCCGCTGGGCGCGCGGGTCCATGAGCGCGCCCAAAAATCCGATGCGGCGATATCCCTGTTCGATCAGATGGCGCACCGCAGCGCGGCCCGCATCGCGCTGATCGCAGCCGATGATCATGTCGATCGGGTCCGGGCTGGTTTCCATCACCTGCACGACAGGGCAACCCATCTGCTGAAGTACCTGTCGCGCGCGATCGGACTGATCTATCCCCGAGACGATCACACCCGCGGGGCGCTGTGTCGCGAAGATGCGCAGCAACTCCTCTTCTCCGGTAAGCTGATAGCGGGTGTTGACGAATTGCGGGGTATATCCGCTGTTCTCCAGCCCATCCATCACGCCGCGCACCAGATCCGCGAAGATCTGGTTGGTCAGCGAAGGGATCACCACACCCAAGATCCGTGAACGCGCCGAAGCCAGTGCTTGGGCGGCCGGATTGGGCACGTAACCAAGGGTTGCCACGGCCTTTTGCACCTTGCTGAGAGTCGCGGGGGATACCAGTTCGGGGCTCCGCATTGCGCGTGAAACAGTTACAACGCTAACATTAGCCGATGCGGCAACATCTGAAAGTTTAACCGCTTGTTTTTTATAACTATTCGCAGGCATAGATGCTTGATGCATGGGCTCATTTGAATTTCAGATTTGACAATGATATACGTTTTCATTTACCCAACTGCAATAGAATTGTCAGATCGCACAAGGTCGCGACGGAACAACGACAGGGGGGATGCACGTGCTGGCACGCTTGGAGGCGGTGTTCGTACGTTTGGCTGAATTGGCTCTTGTCGGCCTTTTGGCGGGCATGACCATCATGGTCTTCGGCAATGTTGTATTGCGTTACAGCTTCAACAGCGGCTGGAATTTTTCCGAGGAAATGTCGCGCTACTTCTTCGTCTGGCTAACCTTCATCGGCTCGATACTCGCCTTCCGCGAACACAACCATGTCGGGGTGGAAACCTTCGTGCGCATGCTCGGGCCTGTAGGGCGGCGTATCTGCATTGGCTTGACCAATCTCGTGATCTTGATCTGCGCCACGGTGTTGTTTTGGGGCACATGGCTACAGCACGACATCAACGCCAGCATGACCGCCCCGGTTGTGGGTCTGTCGATGATCTGGGTTTACGGAATCACCTATGTGACGGGAGGGGCAATGGCCCTGATCGCATTTGTCCGTCTCATCCGGGCCCTCGTCGGCCGCGTCTCACCAACGGAAATGGCCCGCTTCACGGGTGAATTCGACATGACGGACCGACACTGATGGTTCTGTTGATTTTCCTCGGCACGCTTTTTCTGGGATTGGCCATCGGCATCCCCGTGGCCTATGCCCTGATGCTGTGCGCCGTGGTCTTGATGTCGTGGATGGGGCTGTTCAACCCTCAGATCATCAGCCAGCAAATGGTTACCGGCGCGAATTCATTCACGCTGCTGGCCATTCCCTTCTTCTTGTTGGCCGGCGAATTGATGAATGCGGGCGGTCTTTCCAAGCGGATCGTCAATTTCGCGGTCGCATGCGTCGGGCACATCCGCGGCGGACTGGGGATCGTGGCGGTGATTGCCGCTGTCGTCATGGCCTCCTTATCCGGCTCGGCCGCCGCGGATTCAGCAGCTTTGGCGGCGATCTTGATCCCGATGATGCGCGAGGCAGGCTATAACGTGCCGCGCGCGGCGGGCTTGATGGCGGCGGGCGGCGTGATCGCCCCGGTCATTCCGCCATCCATCGCCTTCATCATTTTCGGTGTTGCGGCGAATGTGTCGATCACTGCGCTGTTCATGGGAGGGATCGTCCCCGGCCTGATGATGGCGATTTCCTTGATCGTTGCTTGGTTGATCGTGGCGCGGCGCGAAAACGTAAAGCCTTTGCCAAAATGCAGCGGGAAAGAGCGATTGCTGGCGACGGTCAAGGCCGGCTGGGCCTTGGTGATGCCGGTTATCATTCTTGGTGGCATACGCTTTGGTATCTTCACGCCAACCGAAGCCGCGGTAATCGCAGCGGTCTATGCGCTTTTCGTCGGCATGTTCATCTATCGGGAACTCAAGATTTCCGATCTTTATCATGTCCTTCTGAACGCGGCAAAAACCACTTCGATCGTCTTGTTCCTCGTCGCGGCTGCACTTGTGACATCTTGGCTGATCACGCGCGCCAATATTCCTGCTGAAATCACGCGTTTCCTTGCGCCGGTTATCGAAAATCCCAAGCTTCTGATGCTGGTGATCGTCCTTTTGGTGCTTGTTGTGGGCACAGTCCTCGATCTTGCGCCGACCATTCTGATCTTGGTGCCGGTGCTGATGCCGGTCATCCACGCAGCCGGGATCGATCCGGTCTATTTTGGGATAATTTTCGTGATGACCACCTGTGTGGGCTTGTTGACCCCGCCGGTCGGAGTTGTGCTGAATGTCGTCAGCGGCGTCGCACGCGTGCCACTAGGCCAGGTGATTTGGGGCGTCTTGCCCTTCTTGGCGGCCCAAGTTTGCGTCCTGTTCGTGCTGATCGCATTTCCCGAAATTGTGCTGGTGCCGCTGCAATGGCTGCGCTGAGAACAATATCGTGTTTTCACCATGGGAGGAGAAAAACCATGAAAACCGTAGCAAAGATGACCCTCACGACCATTCTTGCAGCTGGACTAGGCATGCCTGCGCTGGCTGATATCAGCACACGAACAATCACGCTCTCCAACGGCGTTGCAGAAACCCATCCTGTCGGCAACGGCGTTGCAGCGATGAGTGCCTGTATTCAGGAGAAATCCGGCGGTGCGTGGACGGTGAACGCATTTTGGTCGTCGGCATTGGGCGATGACCTGACAGCGACACAGGCACTTCGCTCGGGCACGCAGGAAATGGTCATCACCTCGTCCTCGCCGCTTGTCGGGATCGAGCCCGCGCTTGGCGTTTTCGATCTGCCCTTCCTGTTCGCCAATGCCGAAGAGGCGGATGCGATTCTCGACGGCGGTTTTGGCGATTTCATGAACGAAAAGCTCGAGGCCGCCGGCCTTGTGAACCTCGCCTATTGGGAAAACGGGTTCCGCAACCTCACGAACTCGGTCCGTCCGGTGCAATCGCTGGAGGATTTCGCAGGGCTGCGCGTGCGCGTGATGCAGAACAACATCTTCCTGGACACCTTCCAGGCACTCGGCACCAATGCAACGCCGATGGCATTCGGCGAGGTGTTCACCGCTCTTGAAACGCGTGCGATCGACGCCCAGGAAAACCCCTATGTCACGATCGACACCTCGAAATTCTACGAGGTTCAGGGCTACCTTTCGGCCACTCAGCACGCCTATACGCCGTTCCTGGCCCTGTTCTCGGGGCCCATCTTCAACAGCTATTCCGATGTCGAACAGCAAATGCTGCGCGATTGTGCGGCTGTCGGGCGTGATGAGCAGCGCAGCGTCAGCCGCGCTTTGTCGGGCGTATCACTGGCAAATGTTCAGGCGGCCGGGATGCAGTTCAGCGAGATCAGCACCGCTGAAATGGAGCGTATCCGCGAAGCTGTTCAAGGCGTCTATGCCAAACATGCACCCACCATCGGAACCGATGTGGTCGAACGCATGCAGAGCGAGCTGAACACATTGCGCGGTAACTGAGTTGCACCGCGACTGCGGACGTATCATCGTCCGCAGTCGCTCTTTTTCCTCCGGACAGGATATACTCGATGTTTCGCATTTCCCCCACGACGCTGGGGATGGCTATGATGCTTTTGGGAATGTTCCTGTTCACAGCCAATGACGCACTCGGAAAATGGCTGGTTGCCAGCTATTCCGTTGGTCAGGTTCTATTGATCCGCAGCCTCGGGGCCTTGTGCATCCTCTTGCCGTTCGTTTTCGCATTCGGGTGGCGTAACCTGATCCGGCTTGAACGACCCAAGGTGCAGTTCGCACGCGTATGTTTTTCGACGGCAGAAGTGTTCTGCTTTTATTTTGCCGTGCGTTACATGCCGCTTGCGGACACCATGACGTTCTGGCTCGCCGCGCCGATCTATGTGGCCCTGCTCGCCCCGATCTTCTTGCGCGAAACTGTCGGAATGCTGCGCTGGGCGGCCATTTTGCTGGGATTTGTCGGGGTGATCATCGCGCTCGAGCCGACCGGACAAGGGTTTGGGATTGCGGGCCTTATCGCTGTCCTCGGTTCTTTTTGCTTCGCGCTCATGCTGATCACGGGGCGTCATCTGCGCGAGACGCCGGATATTGCACTCGTATTTTGGCAATTGATTGGGGCGGGGCTTGCGGGCTTTGTCGCAGCGCCGGTGGGTTGGATCATGCCCAGCTCCTTGGATTGGGCTTTGCTTGCATTGGTGGGCGTGGTGGCGATGGGGGCGCATCTTTGTGTCAACAGGGCGCTGAAGCTGGCCGATGCGGGCCTGCTTGCCCCGTTGCAATACACGCTTTTGCTTTGGGCGATCATTCTGGGTTGGATCTTTTTCGACGATATTCCACGGACAACCATGTTGGTGGGGGCTGCTATCATTGTTCTTGGGGGGCTGTTGCTGGTCATGTCCGACAAACAATCACGCCCGAAATTGACGCGACCTCACAAAAGCTGAACCGGAATAAAAAGGGACGCGCATACGCAATGCTTCAGGTGTTCTTCGTGGCATACCCATTCGCGGGCACACAGCGGCCAAAGCCTACAGCGTTTTGCCGCTTACCTGCGGTCGGGGTGCCGGGTCGATCCGACGCTCCTTCATGCCAGTCTGCCATCAAAACATTCCGCGCGCTCTTTTGCCGCCTGCGCCCAAGCGATAGCGTGATGCCGCAGCGCTGTTGCCGCTTGGGAAAGATCGAATGAGCCTTGATTGGATTGCGATTGATTGGGGAAGCTCGCGATTGCGGGTCTGGGGTTTGGTTGCAGACCGCGTGGTACGAGAAGCCGAGTCCGAAGACGGAATGGTCACATTGTCCGCAGCCGATTTCGAACCCGCTTTGCTCGCGCTCATTGATAGTTGGCTAACGGAGGGTCACGTGACACCGGCCTTTGCCTGCGGCATGGTCGGAAGCCGCCAAGGCTGGCACGAAACACCTTATCGGACGATTCCGTGCGCCCCATTGGCCACTGAATTGACCGCCGTTCTCACACAAGATCCGCGGTTGCAGGTATGGATCGCCCCCGGTCTGAAACAAGACAAACCCGCCGATGTGATGCGGGGCGAAGAAACGCAAGTTGCGGGGTTTCTGGCGCAAAGACCCGGCTGGGACGGTGCGATCTGTTTGCCGGGAACGCATAGCAAATGGGTGATCCTCAGCGCGGGTGAGGTCATCAGTTTCCAGACCTTCATGACTGGCGAAATCTTTGACCTTTTGTCAAAGGCGTCGGTCCTGCGCCATTGCGTCGAGGGGTGGGATGATGCCGCCTTCTTGGCCGGTGTCGATCTGGGCTTCGATCGCCCAGACCGATTGATGGCGCGGCTGTTTTCGATCCGGGCCGAAACGCTCTTGAATGATCTGGACCGCGCGCATGCGCGGGCGCGTCTTTCCGGGCTGTTGATCGGGGCGGAATTGGCAGTGGCAAAGCCCTATTGGTTGGGCCAGCCCGTCGCCGTGATCGGCGATCCCAAACTGACAAGACACTATCGCGCTGGGCTTGCCCATATTGGGGTATCGGTCGAAATCGCGCCTGCACCGGAATTGACATTGGCGGGTCTGGGCATGGCGCGGCGGCTTGCACAATCGGAGGGAAGCTGATGCGCCCGTTGATTGCCATCCTTCGTGGCATCACCCCGCCCGAGGCATTGAGCGTGACCCGCGCGCTGATCGCGGCGGGTATTGGCCGCATCGAGGTGCCGCTGAATTCCCCCATGCCTTGGGACAGTATCGCGATCATGCAAGATGCTTTTGGTCACCAAGCGCAAATCGGTGCAGGCACGGTGCTTGAGGTTGCAGAGGTGACCCGTCTGGCGTCCATCGGGGGACAGATCGTCGTGTCGCCAAACTGCAATCCCGATGTTATCGCGGCCACCCGCGCGGCCGGAATGTTGAGCTTTCCCGGTGTCTTTACCCCGACCGAAGCCTTTTGCGCCCTCAGGGCGGGGGCGTCTGGGCTCAAGCTTTTCCCGGCTTCACTGATTGGCCCTGACGGTGTCCGGGCAATACGCGCTGTCTTGCCGCCCGCAACCGAAGTTTATGCGGTGGGCGGTGTGGTTGCAGATGATTTCAAGATCTGGGCAGCCGCAGGCACAACCGGCTTCGGCATTGGCACCATGCTGTACAAGCCGGGGCTGAGCCCAAGCGAAGTTTCAGCTAGGGCCAAGCGCATCGTCGCCGCTTGGGATGCGCTGGCCTCAGACGGTGAGCTAACGTGAAACGAGGCCATAGGGTCACGCACTTCACATGACGACAGCTTGGACAAGGCTTGGCCAAGATCGCATGGCCCGGTCGCGTTTCAGCTATTCACACCAGCTGTTCGACGGGCGCACGGCGAAGGCAACACAATCTGGTAAGCGCCGCCCTTAGATGCGATCCAGACAAAAGTCCGACGAACGGACGTTGGCGAAATTGGAAATCAGCTTTTCCAGAGCGGTGCGACCTATGGCAGAGCGTTTTGGTGCGATGGAAAAACAGCAAGGTTTTTCCCATGAGCTACCCAAACTCCGCCATCCAGCCAAGGCTGTCCTCGGTCTTGCCTATCGGCCGATATTCCGCGCCAAGGGGTTTGTCCCAAGCATGGGCCGCGATCTCGGCAAAGATCGCGCGATAATCCAGATCGCCGTGATCGGGCGCGCCCCTGTCTGGGACAGCGGCAAATTGGATATGGCCGATGATGGGCCAAAGCGCGCGCAGCCGTGCGATCACATCGCCTTCGGTCCGACCGACATGATAGCAATCGAACATAAGCCTCAACGCGGGGCTATCGATCTGCGCGATCAACGCGGCGGCCTGCGCGGTGGTGTTCAGAAAATAGCCCGGCGCATCATGCGGGTTGAGCGGTTCGATCAAGATCATCTGCCCCCTGCGCGCCGCATGGGTGCAGGCATAGTGCAAATTGTCGAGAAAGGTGCGATGCGCCCTTTCACCTTCGGCCTTGCCCGCCATCACATGCACGGCGCCCGCGCCGATGGCCGTAGCATAATCCAGCGCCTCATCAATGGCCGCGCGCGCCTCATCCTCACGACCGGGCAGGGCGGCAAGCCCGTTTTCGCCCGTAGCCACATCGCCGCGCCGGGTGTTGAGGCCAAGCATCGCAAGGCCGGTCTCGGTCAAGGCAGCGGCGACATCGCCTGTGGCGATGTCATAGGGCCAATGGCACTCGACCGCGTCGAAGCCTGCCGTATGGGCCGCGCGGATCGCATCGGGAAGCGCGCGGTCGGTCCACAGAAAGCCGAGATTGGCCGAAAACCGCGTCATCCATCCCACTCCACATCAAAAGTGGTGACGACTGCGCGTAGCTGCCCTGCGTCGAGCATGCGTGCATCGGTGCCGCGCAAGATCAGCGCCAGCCGCGCGGTGGCCTCAAGCTCTTCGATGGCGGCACAGGCGGCTTCGACATCCTTTGCCGCAACGACCGGGCCGTGATTGGCCAGCATCACGGCACTGCGTTTGCCGGCAAGACCCCGCACCGCTTCCCCCATCGCCGGATCGCCGGGCAGGAAGAACGGCAAAAGCTTGACCCGTCCCAGCTTCATGATGGCGTAAGGTGTCAGCGGCGGCAGGAAATCATCGGCATCCACATCGGGCATCATCGACAGCGCGACGGAATGGCACGAATGCAGATGTACCACCGCGCCCGCCGAGCTGCGCGTGTCGTAAAAGGCGCTATGCAGGGGCATTTCCTTGGTCGGCGGATCGCCCCCCACCAATTGCCCGGCGGCATCGAACCGGCTGAGCCGCGCGGGATCGAGACGCCCGAAACTGGTGCCTGTGGGCGAGACCAAAAGCCCGCCATCCTCGGTCCGGGCCGAGATGTTGCCGGTGCTGCCGTGGGTCAGCCCGCGGTCGAACAGCGACCGTGCCAGATCACAGATCTGGTCGCGCAGGTCGGTCTCTCTCATGCTGCCCCTGCCATCAGGCGGTCTGCCTTCTCAAAGAAATCCTTAGCCCCGAAGTTACCCGATTTCAGCGCCACCACCAGATCGGACCGCGCGCGCAGCGCCGGCACGCCGGGGTCGATCTCGGGACCGATTTCAAGGTCTGTCAGCCCCAAGCCTTCAACCACCGCGCCCGAGGTTTCGCCGCCCGCCGTGATCAACCGCGTCACGCCACCCGCTACAAGGCGGCGCGCCACCTCGGCAAAAAGATCTTCGATGGCCGTCGCGGCGACGTCGCGGCCAAAGCGGTCTTGCACGCGCGCGACCTCGGCCGGGTCGGCCGAGCTATAGGCCAAGGGCAGCCCCTCTTGGGCCAAAAGCCAAGCCGCGATCTCGGCCGCGCTGATCCGCCCCTCGATCACATCGGCCGCCACGATCTCGCGCGCGGGGTTGTGGGCGGTGTGATGGGCGACCTGCGCGCGGGTCGCCGTGGAACACGAGCCTGACAGGATCGCGGCGCGGCCCGGTTGGCCTTGCCATGGCACGGGTGCGGGCACGCAGCCGAAATTCCCGGGCAGACCCAACGCCACACCCGATCCGCCCGTAATGAGAGGAAGACCACGCGCCGCCGCCCCGATGGCCATCAGATCGGCATCGCGGATCGCATCGACCACGATCAGCCGGTTGCCGGCTGCGTGCTGTGCGGCCAGTCCTTCTGCGATCCGGTCAGGCCCGGCAAAAACATCCATCGCCCCGATATGTCCGACTGAATGGCGCGTTTGCGGTGCCAGCCAGCGGCGGATATCGGCGTCAAGCATCGGCGTCAGCGGATGGTTCTGCATGCCGCTTTCGTTCAACAGGCGGTCCATGACGAAAAGGTGCCCTTGATAGATCGACCGCCCGGCGCCGGGAAAGGCGGGGCAGACGATCACCTTGTGGGCATCCAGCACCTCGGCCAGCGCATCGGCCACGGGGCCGATATTGCCATCAGGCGTGCTGTCGAAGGTCGAGCAATATTTGAAAAAGATCTGCTCGCAGCCTTGCGCGCGCAACCATTCCAGCGCCGCCAATGATTGGGCCACCGCATCGGCGGGCGCAATCGAGCGGGTCTTGAGAGCGACCACCCCGGCATCGACATCACGCGCGGCCGGATGATCAGGGATGCTGCAGTATTGAACAACGCGCATGCCGCCCTTGGCCAGCGTATTGGCCAGATCGCTCGATCCGGTGAAATCATCGCCGATACAGCCCAGACGCATCATGCCTCTCCGGGCAGGGTCAGACCCGCAGCGCGGGCATAGACCTTGGCCACGGCGGCATCATCTTCACGGCCAAGGCCCATTTCGGCGGCGGCAAGATACTGTGCCAGCGCGGCCGCCGTGATCGGCGCTGTAAAGCCCGCATCACGCGCGATATCCAACACGATGCCCAGATCCTTTGGCCAGATATTGACCTGACTATGGGGGGTGTAATCGCCCGCCACGATATGGGGTGCGCGGTTCTCCAGCATCCAGCTTGTGCCGGCGCATTGGCTGATGACCCGCAGAAAGCTGTCGGGCGTGATGCCTTGGGTCATGCCGAAGGTCATCGCCTCGGCCATCGCGGCGATATGCACGCCGGCAAGCATCTGGTTGACCGCCTTCATGGCCGAACCCGCGCCTGCCTGATCGCCCAGTTCGAACACCGTCGTGGCCATCGCATCGAGCGCGGGGCGCGCCGCGGCAAAGGCATCCGCGCTGCCCGAGGCCATGATCGACAGCTTGCCCGCCGCCGCCTTGACCGACCCGCCCGAGATCGGCGCATCGAGATAGTGCAGGCCAAGGGCGCACGCCTCGGCCTCCATCTCGCGGGCGAAAGCGGGGGGGACGGTGGCGCAGCTGATGATGACGCCACCCGTTGCCAGCCGCTTGGCCAGCCCCTCGGGGCCAAAAAGCGCTGTGCGTGTCTGATCGGCATTCAAGACGACCGAGACTGCGATCTGGGCCGCGGGGCTTGTTTGGTCAAGCGCTTGCCCGCCTGCCGCACATAGCGCCGCGACACGCTCGGCCGACGGGTCAAAGCCATGCACCGCGATGCCTGCACGCAGGCAAGATAGCGCCATGCCCAACCCCATCGAGCCAAGCCCAGCGAAATGTGCGATCATCATCTCGTTCCCATGATTGTTTGCATCGGCCACAGTGACACTGCGGGGACATAGGTTACAATCATGAGCGTGGCAAAGACCGTGATGACGAACCACAAAAGCTGCGGAATGATCCGCTCGACCGGGATGCCCGCGACAGAACAGGCCGCGAAAAGGTTTACCCCCAAGGGTGGCGTGATCATCCCAAGCGCAAGGTTGAGCACCATGATCAGACCGAAATGCACCGGGTCGACGCCATAGGCGATGGCTATCGGGGTCAAGATGGGGGCGAGCACGAGGATCGCCGCCGATGTCTCGATGAACATGCCGACGATCAAAAGAAGGATATTGACCGCCAAGAGGAACATGAAGCGCGTCTCGATCACCTCGCGGATGAGGGCCGCGATGTCATTGGGCAAGCCCGAGCGCGTTACAAGGAAGGAAAACAGCGCCGCAGCCGAGATGATGATCATGATCGCCGATGTGGCCAGCACGGTCTTTGTCAGCACTTCGGGAAGGTCGCGCGGTTTGAGTTCGCGATAGAACACCATGCCAACCAATACGGCCACCACCACGGCGGCGGCGCTGGCTTCGGTCGGCGTGAACACGCCTGCATAAATGCCGCCCAAGATCACCACAGGCACCATCAGCGCAGGCAGGGCCGCGAAAAGTGCGGGGCCGACGCTTGGGCGATCATCCCCGTCTTGTGCGCCGATGCCACGCACCCGGCACAAGATCAGCACCAGCGCCATCAGCGCGGCTGCCACCAACAAACCTGGTCCGAGCCCCGCGAGAAAAAGCTGTCCGATGGATGTATCCGTGGCAACACCATAAAGGATCAGCGGGATCGATGGCGGGATCAAGACGCCCAGTTCCGCCGATGATGCCTGAACAGATGCGGCCATAGGCTTGGGGTAGCCATGCTTGACCATGGCCGGGATCAAGATCGCGCCGATGGCGAAGGTCGTGGCCACAGATGAGCCCGAGACAGAGGCGAACATCATGCAGGTCAGAACGCAAGTTGCCGCCAACCCGCCTTGCACGCCGCCCACGATGGATTTGGCCAGATCGACCAAGCGTTTCGAGATGCCGCCCACCGACATCAGATTGCCCGCCAGAATGAACAGCGGAATGGCCATCAGCGGAAAGCTGTCGAGCCCCGTGAACATGCGCTGGGCCACCAATAGCATCGGCAGCCGCCCATGTGCTTCGATGCCGATGACCGAGGCCAGTCCGATGGCAACGGCAATCGGAACACCCAGCAAGAAGAATATCCCCAGCGATAGGGCCAGCGCGGTGTTCATTGCTGTGCCTCCACGCGCGCCGCGTCATCGGCATGGGTGCGGGGCCAATCGCCACCTGCCGCACGGACCATGCAGCCCAGAACGGCGATGATGATAAAGACCGATCCGACAGGGAGCGCGGCATAAACCCAAGCGATGGAGATTTGCAGCGCAGCCAATGTCTGGCCTGAGACACGCTCGACCATCGACCAACCTTGCCAAAACAAGATCGCGAAAAACAGCACGGTCATGACCATCGCGAACATGTAAAGCGCCAGCCCCAGCTTGCGGGGCAGTGCAGTCTGGATGAATTCCAGCGCAATCATCGTGCCTTCGCGAAAGGCCGGGGCCACGCCGAGAAAGACCGACCACATCATTGCAGAGCGGGTGATGACCTCCGACCATGTCGACGGACGCCCAAAGGCAAATCGCGTTGTCACTTGGTATATGGCAAGCCCTGCCGCGATCAGCAAAAAGATGATCGCTGCCCATAGCGCGATGCGGGTCGTCATCGCTTCGAAACGCAAGAACATCCGCATGCCCCCTCCGATCAAAATGGTGAACCGGCCGGCCCAAGGGCCGACCGGCTTGTGTCAGGATGCCAAGTTCACTGGGCGGCGACGATCCGCTCGATCATCGCACTGCCGAAACGGTCCGTGTAGACCGGCCACGCAGCTTCTGCGGCCAAGGCCTGAAACGGGGCGCGGTCGATCTCGGTGATGACTTCCATCCCGTTTTCACGCATCAGTGCGACGCCTGCGGCTTCCAGACGGTCCACCTCTGCGCGGGTTGCGGCAACGCCAACGCGCGCGGCCTCATAGAACCAGCCCTTCTGCTCATCGGTCAGACCATCGAACAGCGCGGGTGATACAAGGATGATCGCCGGGGAATACACATGGCCGGTCAAGGTCACATGTCGCTGCACCTCCCAAAAGCGCGAGGCGGTGATGACGGTGATCGGGTTTTCTTGACCATCCATCACGCCTTGTTGCAGCGCGCCGAAAACCTCTGGGAAAGCCATTGGCGTCGGTGAGGCGCCCATGCCTTGGAACGCGGCCATGTGGACGGCGTTTTCCATTGTGCGCAGCTTGAGCCCTTCAAGATCAGCGGGCGAGGTCACAGGACGCTGCGAATTGGTCACATGACGAAACCCGTTTTCTGACCAAGCCAAACCGACAAGATTGTTTTGGCCGATGGCGTCCAGCATTTCCTGACCGATCTCGCCATCCAGAACGCTACGCGCATGGGCGTAGTCGCGGAATAGGAAAGGCAAGTCGAGCGCCAGAACCTCGGGCACAAAATTGCCCAGCGGTCCAGTCGACGTGATCGCCATATCAATCGAGCCGATCTGCAAGCCCTCGATCAAATCGCGTTCGCCGCCCAACTGTCCACCCGGCGCCTGTTCTCCGGTGAACGCGCCATTCGACAGTTCGGTCAGTTTTGCCAAAAACGCGTCTGCGCCGACACCGTAGTGCGACGTAGCAGTCGTTGTGGTGGCAACAAGAATATTCTGTTGCGCATAAGCGCCTCCAGACATCATCAGGGCTGCAAAGCCACTCAATACCCAGTGTTTCATTTTTTTCCTCCTCATGTTGGACTTAGGTCACTTCCATGAACCAAAATCTCGGTCATGTTAGACGTCTAGCGCAGGTTTTTGGTAGCTGTTTCTACCTTTCTCCTGCGTCATTTTATATAAAGGCGCTGAGCGGTTCAGATGCGTCAGCATCATAACTTCAGCACCATCTGCATCCCTATCCTCAATAAAGTCTATAAGTCGATTATGTTCGAAAATAGTGGTTTGTTCTTGGCCCGACCAACGCAGCATCGGCTTGTAATGCTCGAAAAGCCAAGCAAGCATGGCCTGTGTTGCGGCATGAATGATTGCATTCCCGGAAATGGCCGCGATTCGTAAATGAAAAGCGATATCCGCCTTTACGAAATCACCTTCATTATCCCGCTTGCTTTGTTGGCTTGAAACAATTGCCCGCAATTCATCGGCGTCTTGCGCCGTGCAGCGCTCGGCGGCCATGCGAACCGTCCCCAATTCAAGAAGTTTCCGCATCTCCTTGAGTTGGTCAAGCGCGGTGGGATCTTTGAGAAGCAGCAGCTTTGCCATGGAATCCATCTGACGAATTGCCATGCTCGCCGTCAGCTGATTCACACGACTGCGCTCGCCATGATTAATCGAGATCAAGCCCTTGTTGGCCATGCTCTGCAACGCTTCACGCACGGCGGGGCGCCCCACCTTGAAGCGATCCATCAATGCCCGTTCCGAGGGGACTGCATCACCCGGAAAAAGCTCACCAGTCTCGATCATGTGCCAAAGTTTCTCGAACACTTGATCGGACAGCTTGTGGCGCACGATCACATCATCGCTATCGCCTTCCGAACCTTGCGAAAGGGCATATGCACGCGGTGTGTCGGCGCTGTCTTGCATCTAGGGCACTCCTGTCGTCCTGACCCTGTTTGTCAGGTGATGCGCTCGATACTTGCACGGATCTCGTCGATTTCGAACACCCGTTTCCAATCTTCACGCATGAGGACGGGCTTGCCGAATTCAATCGCCTTGTTGGCTGCATCCGAAAAGACGCCATCCACCTCCTCGAAGATCACGGCCGCCAGAATATTCATGTGACCAAGCAAGAAATCGCGCGCGGCTGCATGCGGCACACCACGGGCGACGACCTCGTCCATCGCTTCGCGCATGACGACCAAAAGCGAGGCGACAACAGTCTCAGAAAGGCCAGGCTCCAGCAGCGCCATGCCTTCGAGCGTGACGCGATGCGAGCGAACGACCGGCGCATAGATCGCGTTCGCAACCCTTTCGCCCAGCGCGTAATCTTGTTCGGGGCCTTGGACCAAGGCGTTCACCACACCCTGCTTTGCAGCGATCCCGCCGAAATGGTCGCGCTTGGCCGCCATGTCCGTTTCATCGTTGAAGATGGGCGGGTGGCAAGGATGCGTGACGAAATAGGTGATATCATCGCGCACCGGCAAATGGCCTGCATAGGGTGCTGCGGCATCAAGGCAGACAACCATCGCACCGGGCCGCACCTTGTCGATGATCGTCTTGGTCACGGCGCCGATATGGGTATCGGGCACCGCCAGCACCACGACCTGCGCCTCGGCCAATGCTGCCTCGGCAGTGACGCAATCGGTACCAAAGGCGGCCTTTACACGGGCCTGTCCCTCGGGCGAGATTTCGACTCGCAGAGTTTCGAATTCGTCCGATTTTGCAAGATTGGCGCCCAGTCGCATGCCCATCTTGCCACCGGCCCCAAACAGGGCAAGCTTGATCATCCGCCGTTCCTTTGCTTCCATGGATCCTGCCACGGTCTGGTTTGACAACTGGTATGATGAGGTAGTAATCGCATCAGTGTGTCAAGAAAAACCGCAACAAGGCGTCCGAAAGGGGAGGGACCGAATGGATGCGACCCTGCCCACGGGTGTCCTGATCGGCTGGTATGGCGACGATTTCACCGGCGCAGCAGCGGTGATGGAAGTCTTGAGCTTTTCCGGCCTTGAAGCGGTGCTGTTTCTCGCCCCGCCCACAGCCGAGCAATTGGCGCGGTTTCCCGGCGTGCGTGCCGTCGGCATCGCCTCGACCGCACGGGCGCAATCCCCGGCATGGATGAACCGCGAATTGCCCGGCGCATTCGCGGCCCTGCGCGCGCTTGGGCCACAGCTTCTGCACTACAAAACCTGCTCCACGCTCGATTCTGCCCCCCATGTCGGCGCGATCGGGCGGGCCACTGAAATCGGTGCCGACCTTTGTGCCGCAAGCCGCGTGCCCGTCTTGATCGCAGCCCCACAGATGCGGCGCTATCAGTGCTTTGGCCATTTGTTCGCCGGGCTGGAGGAGGGTGTATTTCGCCTTGACCGGCATCCGGTCATGTCGCGCCATCCGGTCACGCCGATGGCGGAATCCGACGTGGCGCGGCATATCGCGCTGCAATCTGATCGACTCGATGCAGCCTGTATCACGCTGGAGGATCTGGCACAGGCCGATCTTCGCGGGGCCGCGATGAGCGCAGTCGAGGATGGGCGTATCCAGATCGTCACACTGGATGCCGTCGATGCAGCCAGCGAGGCGCAGGCCGGGCGGTTGATCTGGGAGGCACGCGACCAAAGCCCCTTTGTCGTGGGCTCACAAGGCGTGGAATATGCGCTGATCCGCCATTGGCAAGCGCGCGGGGCCTTGGCGCATCACCCCGCACCGCAGGGCATCGGGCGGGCGAAGGCCACGATCATCGTGTCCGGCTCCGTCTCGCCCGTGACGGCTGGTCAGATCGCATGGGCCGCTGAAAACGGGTTCGATGCGCTGGCATTCGATGCAAGCGTCGCCTGTGGTGGCGAGGCGGCGATCATGGCCGAGGTCGCACGGGTGAAAGCTGCCGCGCGCCAAAGCCTGTCGCGCGGGCGCGATCCGCTGATCCACACCGCCACTGGCCCCGATGACCCAAGCGTCGCTCACTTCCGCACCGCCTGCGTGACAAGCGGCACGGATATGCATCTTGCCAATGAGCGGGTCGGCGAGGCATTGGGCCGTCTGTTGCGCGATCTTCTGGCCGAGCTTGGACCGGCGCGCGCCGTCGTATCGGGCGGTGATACATCGGGTCATGCGACACGCCAGCTTGGCATCTACGCGCTCTCGGCGCTTGCCCCGACCATCCCCGGGGCCGCGATCTTTCGGGCGCATGCCAGCGGCGCGATGGATGGGCAAGAACTGGCGCTGAAAGGCGGCCAGATGGGAAGCCGCGATTATTTTGGCTGGATCAGAAATGGAGGAGGCCCAAGATGAGCGCGCAGACCACCACCCGTGTCACGGCGATCTACGATATCCAATCGCACAAGGGCGTGGCTCATGCGGCCGCCGTGCTGGCTGGGGAACAATCCACGGGTACCTTCGTGCGTCTGGCCAGCGAGACGGACGCCTTGCGCGACCGCTCGGCCGCGCGGATCGAAGCGATCGAGATCACCGGCACATCCGACCGGCCAGCCCTTTTCTCGCGCGAGAGCGGCCCGGTCTATGAGCGTGGTCTTGTCACGATCAGTTGGCCGATGGGCAACTTCGGTACATCCTTGCCTACACTCATGGCCACGATTGCGGGCAATCTGTTCGAGCTGGCCGAAATGTCGGCCGTGCGGCTCGTCGATCTGACGCTGCCACCCGCATTCGCGCATGCCCATCCCGGCCCGAAATACGGCGCACCCGGCACACGCGCGGCAATGGGAGGGCATGATGGCCCCGTGATCGGCACCATCATCAAGCCCAGCGTCGGCCTATCGCCCGCCGAGACAGCCGATCTGGTCCGACAGCTTGCCGATGCCGGGATCGATTTCATCAAGGATGACGAGCTACAGGCCAACGGCCCCGACTGCCCATTGTCCGAACGCGTGGCGCAGGTGATGGCGGTGTTGAACGATCACGCCGAGCGGACCGGCAAGCGCGTGCTTTATGCCTGCAACATCACGGGCGAGATCGACGAGATGCGGCGTAGCCTCGACTTGCTGGAAGAGCATCGGGCAGGCTGCGCCATGGTCTGCCTCAAGACCATCGGCCTGCCTGCGCTGCGTGTCGTCCGCAACCATACCACCATGCCGATCCATGGTCACCGCGCCGGATGGGGGCTGTTGTCGCGTTCGCCCGATATCGGCATTGATTATTCCGTGATGCAAAAGCTGTGGCGCTTGGCAGGGGCGGACCATCTTCATGTCAGCGGCCTTGCCAGCAAGTTCAGCGAGTCCGATATCTCGGTTGCCCGCGCTGCGCGCTCTGTTCAGGCACCGGTATGCACAGGCGATGCGCCGGCGATGACGGCCATGCCGGTGATATCCTCGGGTCAGACAGTATGGCATATCGGCCCGACGCGGGCGCTTTTGGGCAATGATGATTTCATCTTCTGTGCCGGCGGCGGTTTGTTGAGCCATCCCGACGGAGTCGGGGCAGGTGTGCGGGCCATGCGACAGTCCGCACAGGCAGCGCGTGATGGCGTTTCGCTTTCGGAAATGGCGAAGAACGCGCAAGAACTGGCGCGTGCCATCGCCCATTTCCCGCCAGCAAAAGTAGATCCATCAATCTTTTCCGATTGAAATGGGCAATGCCGTTCACTGAACGGTCGAGGAAAGATTGACCAAGGATGCGCCGTCGATGCGGGGCGCTTTGGTGGAACAAGCGCCCCGGACCCTGTTCAACCCGCCCAAGCGCGGGTTTTTTGCCGCTGCTCGCCCAAGCCTTCGATGCCCAGTCGGATCGTTTGGCCGGGCCGCAGATACACCTCCGGCTTTTGGCCCAAACCGACACCGGGCGGTGTTCCGGTCGAGATGATATCGCCCGGCTGCAAGCTCATGAATTGGCTGAGATAGGCCACCACATGGGCAACACCGAAAATCATGGTTGCGGTCGAACCGTCTTGATAGCGATGCCCATCCACATCCAGCCACATCTGAAGCGCTTGCGGATCTGCCACCTCGTCACGGGTCACGAGCCATGGACCTATGGGGCCGAAACTGTCGGCGGATTTGCCCTTGGTCCACTGGCCGCCGCGATGGATCTGAAAATCGCGCTCGGACAGATCATTGATGACGCAATACCCGGCGACGTGATCAAGGGCCTCGGCCTCGGTTATGTAGCGGGCCTCGCGCCCGATCACGACGCCCAGTTCCACCTCCCAATCGGTCTTTTCGGACCCTTTGGGAATGATGACATCGTCATTTGGTCCGGTGATGGCCGATGTGGCTTTCATGAACACGATGGGCTCTTCCGGGATTGGTGCGCCCGTTTCGGCGGCGTGATCGGAATAGTTGAGGCCGATACAGATGAATTTTCCGACCTGACCGACACAAGGGCCCAATCGCGGCGTACCCTCGACGACCGGCAGGCTTGCCTGATCGAGCGCGCGCAGCCGGTCTAGGGTTTCATCCGATAATGCCGCACCGCTGATGTCAGCCAAGTGGGCCGAGAGGTCGCGAATGCGTCCATCATCACCGATAAAGCCGGGCTTTTCGGCGCCCTGAGCGCCGTAACGCAACAATTTCATTGAACTTCTCCCAAGTCAGGTGTTGGCCCAGCCGCCATCGATGCCGACGGCTTGTCCGGTCATGAAGCCGCTTTCATCGGAGGCCAGATAGACGGCGAGCGCGGCAATCTCTTCAGGTTGTGCAATGCGCCCCATCGGCTGTCGCGCGACAAAGGCTTTGCGGGCCGCTTCGATCTCTGCCTCGGTTTGTCCCTGCGCACGGACACGCGCGTGCCATGACGGGCTTTCGACGGTGCCGGGGCAAATCGCGTTGGCGCGGATGCCTTGGGTCACATGATCGGCTGCCAAGGCCTTCATCATGCCGATCACGGCGGCCTTGGTCGCGCCATAAACAAATCTGTTTGGGGCGGCGATGATCGAGGACGCCACCGAGGCGATAAAGATCACCGATCCGCCCCCGGACGCGATCATCGCTGGCAAAAACGCCCGCGTCACGGCGTAATTGGCCTTTACGTTCAAAGCGAAAGACCGGTCAAAGGCGGGCTCGTCACACTCCAAGATCGTGCCGTGATGCACGAACCCCGCGCAGTTGAAGAGGATATCCACCCCGCCGACGTCCTTGGCCATTGCCTGAACGGCTTGCCCGTTAGTGACGTCAAGCTGGTAGGCGCGTATCCCTTCGGCGGTCAATTCGGCGACGGCGGCAGGGTCGATATCGGTTGCGATCACCTCGGCGCCCTCTGCGGCAAAGGCGCGTGCGGTCGCTCGCCCTATCCCGGCACCGGCCGCTGTCAGAAAAGCGCGTTTCCCCTCAAGTCTCATGGCTGTTTTTCCTCCTTGTTCCGGGTCATCACATCACCGCGCCAATCTGCCATGGCACGAATTCCGCCCCCCCAAAGCCCAGTTCTTCACTTTTGGTGCGCTCGCCCGATGCGGTGCGAATGAGCAGTTCGAACAATTCCTGCCCCTTGGCTTCGACGCTGACCCCCTCGGAGACGATGTCGCCGCAGTTGAGGTCCATGTCTTCTGCCATGCGTGCGTACATCTCGGAATTGGTCGCAAGCTTGATGCACGGCGTTGGCTTGTAGCCCGAGACGGAGCCGCGCCCCGTGGTAAAGACGACCAGATTGGCCCCGCTGGCGATCTGCCCTGTCACCGAACACGGATCATAGCCGGGGCTGTCCATATAAACGAAGCCCGTCGTGGTAATGGGTTCGGCATATTTATAGACCCCGGCCAAAGGTGCCGTGCCGCCCTTGGCCACCGCGCCCAGAGACTTTTCCAAGATCGTGGTCAGACCGCCCTTTTTGTTACCGGGCGAAGGGTTGTTATCCATCTCGCCGCCGTTCCGCTTGGTATAGTCCTCCCACCAACGGATACGGTCGACCAGCTTTTGTCCCACTTCAGCCGAGACCGCCCTGCGCGTCAGCAGATGCTCGGCCCCGTAGATTTCCGGCGTTTCCGACAAGATGGTGGTGCCGCCATGACGCACCAAAAGGTCCGAGGCATGGCCAAGCGCCGGGTTGGCGGTGATCCCCGAATAGCCGTCGGACCCGCCGCATTGCAACGCGACCGTCAAATGCGAAACCGGGGCCGGTGCGCGGGCGGCCTGATTTGCGATCTCA
Organism: Roseicyclus sp.; assembly: GCF_965662675.1. Lineage (GTDB taxonomy): Bacteria > Pseudomonadota > Alphaproteobacteria > Rhodobacterales > Rhodobacteraceae > Roseicyclus. The sequence goes on from NZ_CBFIIK010000006.1 coordinate 28,760, forward strand.
GCCATATCCTTCAGCACGGCCAGCCCGCGGTCGATGGTGCGACGCGTGCCGCCGGTTTGCTGGATCGTCATGTAACGGAAATTGCCATCGGCGCGCATCCTGCCTTTGCCGACAAGGTCGGGGATCTGCATCACCTCGCACCCCAACCCGACCAAAAGGATACCGCCGAAATTCGGGTTCTGCGCATAGCCCGCGATGGTCCGGAAGAGGGCAGTGTATCCTTCGTCGTCGCCCGACATCCCGCATCCCGTGCCATGCACGATTGGAACGACCCCATCCACGTTCGGGAAATCCGCAAGCATGCCCGACTGCTCGGCTGCTTCGGCGATGAAGCGCGCGACCGAACCCGAGCAATTCACCGATGTCAGGATGCCGAGATAGTTTCGGGTGCCGACCTTGCCGTCGCTGCGGTGAAAGCCCATGAAGCTGCGCTCGCCGGTCGCGGCGGGCAGGGATCGGCAATCTGCGCCAAAGGCGTAGTCCTGGCGATGATCGCCCATCCCGAGATTGTGGCTGTGGATATGACCACCTGCCCCGATCGCAGCGGTCGCCACCCCGATAAGCTGGCCATAGCGGCGCACCGGGTCACCGATCGCCAGATCATTCAAGGCCACCTTGTGACCGCGCGGAATCTGATCGCGGGTGTTTAGCCCGAATTCCGCCAGCTGCGCATCCTTGCCGATATCCTCGAGCGCGACAGCGACGTTGTCGCTGGGGTGAAGCCGGATCACACGCGGCAGGTTCTTGGTCATTTCTGTCTCCGGTTGAAAGGCGAATTGCGGCGGCTGCGGTCGGTATAGCGCAACATCGGTTGCGCTCAGTACGTTGCGCGTCCTCCAGAAAGGTCGAACACCGACCCTGTGGTGAAACTGTTCTCGCGGCTGGCGATCCAACTGATCATCGCTGCCGCCTCGTCGAGTTCGAGAAAGCGACCGCGCGGTATCTTCGAGAGCATGTAGGAAATGTGTTCCTCGCTCATCTGGTCGAATATCCGGGTGCGCGCCGCCGCGGGGGTGACGCAATTTACCGCGATGTCATGATTGGCCAGTTCTTTTCCCAGCGATTTCGTCAAGCCAATGACCGCAGCCTTCGATGCCGAATAGGCCGAGGCATTGGGGTTCCCGTCCTTGCCCGCCACCGAGGCGATGTTGACGATACGCCCATAATTTTGTGCCTGCATGCCGGGAACCACGGCCCTGTTGACATGGAAGGTGCCCAAAAGATTGACGGCCTGGATCTCGGCGAAGGCCGCCACGTCGTATTCCGCCAAGGGCGCGTTGGGCCCGGCAATGCCAGCGGCATGGACCAGCACATCGATCCGACCGCAAGCGCTCAGCGTTTGCGCACAGGCGGCCGATACGCTCTCCCATGATTTCACATCGACACCATAGGCCAGCCCCCCGATCCCGAGGTCGGCGGCGGCTATACTGGCCAGCGGCAGGTCGATATCCCACAACACGATCCGCCCGCCTGCGGCGGCGATCCGTTTGGCCACCGCTTGCCCGATCCCCTGCGCACCGCCGGTCACGACCGCGACTTGTCCCTCGAATGTCATCATCTGCGTTCACCTGTTGGTTTGAATGGGGCCGGTTCAGCCCCGCTTGATCATCCACCCAAGCGCGGATGCCGCGCGTGGGTCTTGTTGTTCTGGGCCGATCATATGTTGTGCCGCGCCGTGGCGAAACATCCGGCCCGCATGGCCCTTAACGGTACAGCAAGGTGGGCAGCCACATCGCGACCTGTGGAACGAAGGTGATCAGCAACAGCACAAGTGCCAAGGGAATGATGAATGGTGCGGTCCCGACCACGGCGCGCTCGAAGCGTATGTTGGCCACCCGTGCAAGAACGTAAAGTACCATCCCCACAGGTGGCGTGAGCAGACCGATCATAAGGTTCAGTACCATGATGACGCCGAAATGCACCGGGTCGATCCCCAACTCCATCGCGACGGGCAACAGAACCGGCACCATGATCGTGATCGCGGCCACCGTTTCCATGAAGCAGCCCACGATGAGCAAGATCAGGTTGATCAGCAACAAGATCACCCAAGGCCGATCCGATGCGGCCAAAAGCATCCCCGCCACCAACTCGGGCACACGGTTGGCGGTCAGCACCCAGGCAAAGATCGAGGCCGCGCCCACCACCAAAAGAACAACTGCCGTGGTTTCGATCGTGTCGAAGCTGACGCGCAGGAACCTCGGCACGGTCAAGGTGCGATAGACAACGAGGCCCAGGAAAAGCGCCCATGCACAGGCCGCTACCGCAGCCTCGGTCGGGGTGAAGGCACCTGAAAGAATGCCACCGACGATGATCACGGGCGTCAACAGGGACAAAAAGGCCCGGCGGAAAGTGAACCACAGAACCGACAATCGAAATGCCTGATCGCGCGGGTAATTCCGCTTCCAAGCGATATAGGCAACCAAGCCCATCAGGGAAAGCGCCATGATCAGGCCCGGAATGAACCCGGCCGCGAAAAGCTGTCCGATGGAAACCCCTGCAACCACACCATAGATCACCATCGGCAAAGACGGCGGAATGATCGGTCCGATGGTCGAGGATGCCGCCGTGATGCCCACCGAGAATTCATCATCGTAACCGGCATCGCGCATGGCCTTGATCTCGATTGCGCCCAGCCCACCGGCATCGGCGACAGCCGCGCCCGACATGCCGGCGAAAATGACCGAAGCCCCGACATTGACATGCCCCAAGCCGCCGCGCAGCCAGCCGACCAAGGCCAAGGCGAACTGAAAGATGCGATGCGTGATCCCGGCCGTATTCATCAGATTGCCGGCCAGAATGAAGAACGGCACCGCCAGCAAAGGAAAGCTGTCGACACCGTTGATCATGCGATGCGCGACCACGAAGGGCGGCACTGTCATGTTGGTGACGATAAACAACAGCGCCGAGCCCGCCAGCGCGATGGCCACCGGCACGCCCAACAGCAGCATGATCGCCAAAGAACCGAAAAGAAGAATAACTTCCACGATGTTGCTCCTAGTCCAGACCGACGTTGCGGTGAGACGAAAGATCGGGGTCGATCAGCCGCGAGCTGCCTGTGCGCAGATGTCGCCAAGCATTGATTGCCGCATAAATCGCCATGGCCGCAAAACAGGCAGCACAGACCTGATAAACAAGGGATTTTGATACATCGATGGATACCATCATCTGCTGCGTCCGGCCTGACACCTGATAGGAATACCAAGCCATGAGTCCAAAAAAGCCGATGCAGATGGCATCAATCACGGCCTGAGCGATGCGTCGCAGCGTGCGCGGCACCCAACGATAAATGAATTCCACGGCGATATGGCTGTGCTTGCGCGTCGCCATGACAGAGCCAGTGAAGGTTACGCCGATCAACAAGAACCGGGCGATTTCTTCTGTCCAACCAAATGAATTATTCAGAACATAGCGTGTGAAAAATTGCAAAAAGACCACAAAGGCCAATACCCAAAAGAACACAAAGACAACGCCATCATCCCAGCGCAGATCCGACAGGCTAATCTCTTCGTCCTCACTATCATGTGGCACGGTCGAGAGAGCCTCGGGCTCTTTTTGTGTCGCGTACCCTTCATTCGGGTCGGTCATGGTAGCCCCCTGCGGCTGGCGGTCACGATGGACGACGACCGGGGTGAGAAACAGCTCCCGGTCGTCGCATTGGTGGCGTGGCTTTACTGGCTGAGGGACTGCAGCCGATCGTAGGTTGCCTGATCCCAGCTGGCCATTTCACCATTGTGCATGACCTTGACCGCTTCGATGAACGGGCCACGGTCGACCTCATTCACGGTGACGCCCTGATCGCGGAACCACTGGGTCAACTCGGACTCAAGCTGGATGATCGCATCGGTGGCACAGGTGGCCGTGTCTTCCAGAACCGCCGCCAGCGCGGTTTGATCATCGGCGCTCAGGCTTCCCCATGTCGGCCCACCAATAATCGTCAAAAGCGCATCCGTGATGTGCCCAGTAAGGTTGATATTGGTCTGGACCTCGTAGAAGGCCTTGGCCTGAATGGTCGGCAGCGGGTTCTCTTGCGCATCCACTGTGCCTTGTTGTAGCGCAAGATAGACCTCGGCAAAGGCGATAGGCGTCGGGTTGGCCCCGACCGCGCGAGGGAACATCATGTAGAGCGGCGCATTGGGAACCCGGATTTTGAGCCGCTCCATATCAGAGGGGCTTGTGATCGGGATATTCGAGGTCACATGCCGCGCGCCATAATAGGTCATTGCAACGACGTGGTTGCCACTGGCTGCCGTGTAACCGGCGGCGAGTTCGTCAAACAGGTCGGAATTGCGGAACGTATCCCAATGGGCGTAATCGCGGAACATGTAGGGTGCCCCGCCAATTGCGATCGGGCCAAAAGCGCGCCCGGCGAAGAGTTGCCCCGTGTAGATGATATCGACCGTGCCCAAACCGAGGCCTTCGTTGATATCGACCTCGCTGCCGAGTGATGAGGCGGGGAAAACCTCAATCCCGAGTCGATTGTTCGTAGCCGACCGCAGCGCATCATCGGCCGCGACGGCACAGGTATGATAGGCCTCGGACGATTCATAGACATGCGCCCATTTGAGCACACGATCAGCTGCTTGGGCCGGGCTTGCCAATCCGATCACAGATGTGATGGCCAAACTGCTGGCCGCCAGTCCTAGGGTCTTTCCAAAGAACCAATTTGTCATTTTCCTTCCTCCCTTTCAGTGATCCAATTTTGCTTCGGGTGCCGCTTCACGACACCGTCTCAAGCGGTCGGATGGATCTCTCCGCCGCAAAACAGTTGAGCGCGTCGACCGTGCCTTGATCGAGGCGAATTCCCTCGGCATTGCGACGCGTCTGTTCCTCCCATTCGCGATCACCTGCCGCCATGACGCGCTGCCCCTCGGCCGCTCGCGATTGCCGGATATGGCTGATGTAACGACCGACCACCGCGCGAAAGACCGTACTGCCGCCAAAGGCATCAGGGTCCAGCGCCAGCACAAAGGCCCCCAGATGGCGCGGCGTTTCCATGTCGTCGCTGATCATCGGCGGCAACTCCACGCTCAACGGGGCATCCGAAAAAGCCGTCGACAATATCTCGGCCAAGCCGGCCAAGCCCGCGCCCTTGTAGCCGAACAGCGCGCCACCAAGCGGAGCCAACATTTCGGTTTGGGCGGGATTGGTGACGAAGCGGCCCTCGGCATCGGCGGCAACATCGGGCGGCAAACTCAGACCCAGCGCGTGCGCCAGTTGCACCCGGTTAAACGGGATTGCGCTGGTGGCCATGTCAAACAGCCATGGCCGCGCGCCATCAGACGGGGCAGCGGCCGCGATGGGATTGGTGCCATGAAATCGCTGCGCGCCGCCTTGAAGGCGAACGAAGCTATCAGAATTGCAAACGGCCAATCCCATCATGCCTTGCTCGGCGATCGCCATTGCATAAGCGCCCGCTGGGCCGAAATGCGATGAATTGCGGATAGCGACCGCCCCGATACCATTTTGCCGCGCCAAGGCGACGGCGTGGCGCGCCGCCTCATAGCCGCCCACGGCACCGTGGGCGTCATCGGCATCCAGCACTGCTGCGCCGCCCTTGCCCTGTGAAAAGCGCGGCGATGGCTTTGGGTTCAACCGCCCGCGTGCGAAACCTTCGAGGTAATGGGGCAAAAGGCGATAACCGTGCGAGTCCACACCCAAGCCTGAAGCATGGGACAATGCCCCGATGACCGCTTCGATGGTCAGCGCATTGGCTCCAACTTCATCAAGTGCCGTCCGGCAAAAACGCTCGATTTCGGGCAGCATCACCCTTCGTGCGGCGCCTTGTGCCTTGGCGGCATTGTCGTTCGAGCCGAAGCGCGCAAGGTAATTGGCCGTCGTCTCGCCGACATGTTTTTGCAAAAGCGCCATTGCGCCAGCGCTGTCTCCCCTGCGGATGAACGCCACGATTTCAGCATGATCGGCCAATGAAATCGTGTTGAGTTCTGTTTCGCGCGAAAGCCAGTTGCGAAGGGCTTGGATGCGGAATGACAACAACAGGTAGTTCGATCGCAGGTATCCATTGCCACACAGATCGAAGATCGCCGTGTGATAATCGCGGTCGAGCAAACGGTAGCTGGAGGCATCCGCGACATCGAGGGCCGCGCGCATTTTGTCGACGATCCCGTCGAGCGTTTCGGTCAAGCTTGCACGGTTGCGCGCGATGGCAAGCGTCAGCGCCTCGCGCTCGAGGATCAGGCGCAGTTCACCCAATTCGGCGATCGTGCCGCTGCCCATCGAGAATACTTGTGCGGTCCGGTCGGGTGGCATTTCTACCAAACCTTCGCTTTCAAGTTGCAGTAGCGCCTCACGGATAGGGCTTTTGCTCATGCCCAGAAGCTCAGACAGCTCGTTCTCGGGCAGCTTCCGTCCCATTGGAAAGGTGCCGGAAATGATACGCTCGCGGATCTCCTCTCGGGCGAGGTCCGACAACTTGACGCGTTCAAGCTGATTTTTTTGCATCCCTGATCCAACCGTCTTCGCATGGATATATTGTATATCCACGCCCAACTCAGGGCGAAGGTCAACCATTACTTTGAAGAGTGTCAAATTGGCGAGCCTTGCGGCAAGCGGGCGTACGTGTCGATCTGGGGTGACCGCAAGGCTCCGCGGCGCTTGGTTGCCGCCATGCTTCGCGGGCCGTGATCGTCATGCGAATGAAACGACGATCCTCGCCCTTGGGGCAGACCGATTCCGCCGGATCGTGCGCGCGTTTCCCGGCGCTAAGGGACGGGGCTGGGCAATGGTGCGCCCGCAAGGAATGCTGCGATATTGGCGCGCTGAAGACTTGCCATCGCGGCGCGTGTTTGCACTGTTGCACTGCCGATATGCGGTAAAGACAGCACATTCGGCAACGCCAGAAGCTGCGCGTTCGCTTGCGGCTCATGCGCGAAAACATCAAGCGCCGCACCAGCCAGACGCCCCTCTTTCAACGCCGCAACAAGGGCGTCTTCGTCGATCACAGATCCGCGTGCGACATTGATGATATATCCGGGCCCGAGTGCTGCAAGCGTGTCATGGCCGATGAGGTTGCGCGTCTGCTCTCCGCCAACGATCGTGACGATGAGATCATCAACGTCTTGCGCCATCGCGCGCGGAGTCGCGTGCCAGCGCATACCAGCCACGCCTTTATCCGCGCGGGCGGTATAATGGATTTCGCAGCCGAACGGCGCCAACCTGTCGGCGACGGCACGACCGATTCGGCCCATCCCCACAATACCCACCTTGCGGCCGCTGGCCTTGGTGCCCAAGGCGAGTGGCTGCCCCGCCACCCAGTCGCCTCGATGCAGATAGGCGGCGGCTCCCATCACGCCCCGACAGGCGGCGATCCACATGCATAGGGCCAGATCCGCAACATCTTCGTTCAGCACATCGGGCGTTATGGTGATGGTGATGCCACGTGCGCGTGCAGCATCGCCGTCTATGGCGTCGTGACCGACCCCGTAATTGGCGATCAGACCGAGGCCGGGCAAACCATCCATTTGAAGCGGGCCGAAGGGCTCATGCCCTTTGTAAGCCACGATGCGCACCCCTTCTCTCAGCGCGGGGTCAAGCGCCGCCATGGCAGCGAGATCTGGCAGGACCAAGGCCGCGAACTGGCTCTGGAATGCGTCGATTTCCTCGGGCTCATAGTGTCCGATGGCAAGGGTGTGGGTCATCCGTGAAATCCATCGCTGAAAATCGTGGTCAAGGAACGCTGTTGTCCAGAAAAGGCCGGCGCGCCCAGTGAGCGGTCGCTTTGCAACCTAGCAAGATACCCATGGTCAAGCCAGCCTTATGGCCCAAGCACATGGCAAAGGCCCCGGTTCGAGACCACATGTGGATATCGAAGGTCGTTTTCCCAAAGCCGCATGAGGGCGCGCACCGCACCCAAGGTTCAATCGCCGTTGAAACGCCCCTCGCGCCTTTCAAGGAGGGCTGCGACGGCTTCTGCGTGATCGGCGGTCTGGTGCATCGCACCTTGATAGGCGGCCGACAGTTCCAGAATTTGGTCCAGCGTTGCCGTGGTTCCGTCACGCAACAAGCGTTTGGTCAAGCGAAGCTGACGGGGCGGATTGCGCGCGATACGGCGGGCTAGCGCCATTGCTTCGTTCATCAACGCATCGGGTGGCGTGACCCGCGATACCAGCCCCCATGCCAGCGCCGTATCGGCATCGATCGCATCGGCAGTAAAGGCCATCTCGCTGGCGCGCGACAGCCCCACCTGTCTTGGCAAGATCCACGCCCCACCATCGCCCGAGATGATTCCGACATTCACGAAATTCTCGGCGAATGTCGCGTTTTCAGAAGCGATGCGGATGTCGCAAAACAGCGTCAGATCACAACCCGCCCCATAGGCCGGCCCATTCACCGCGGCGATCATCGGCACTTCGACCGACCAGACCGCTTTCGCCACACGTTGAATGCCCGCGCGGTAGGCGTTGCGCACCGCGATGGCATCGCCTGCAAAGATGCCCTCCTTGTCGCGCATATGTTTGAGGTTGCCACCCGAGGAAAAGGCTTTGCCTGCGCCGGTCAGGATCGCGCAGCGGATCGACTGATCGGTGTTGAGCCATTCCATCGCGGCGCAAATCTCGTCGATCATGTCCGCATCCGTGATCGGATTGCGCAGCTCTGGCATGTTCAGGGTCAGGGTCGCGATGCCCTCATCTTGGGTGATGAGAAGTTTTGTGGTCATGCGGAATGTCCTGCCCCGTTGCGGTGCGATGGGACTATCGTACCTACGTTCAACGCATTTTAGAGAAAGCGGTTGGCGTAAGGAAGCTTGACGCGATGTTGGCCACGACCTCGCCATGTGCCGCGTGATGCGCCGCGCGCGCCGCGACCCATTCGCGATCGGTTGCAAAAGCTGTCCATAGCTGTTCGCGCTCGGCCAAGCTTTCCCAAGATAGGAAATAGGTCAACTCGTGGTTCGATGGCCCGACAAGCGTAGTGAAAAAGCCGACAGGGCGCAGGCCGAGCCGCGCCCATATGCGCAGTGTCGTATCTTCGAACCGCTGCAACAACGCGGGCAAACCACCCGGCACGCAAGCGTAAACGCGCATCTCGTAGATCATGGGGTATCCTTGGGTTCGGTCCAACCTGTCCATATGGGCGAGGGTGATGGTTTCAGCCGATGATAGCGCTCTGATCGGAGTAGCGTATGGTGAACGTCATCGCGCCTTCGTTCAACATCCAGCGGTGCAGCGTGTATGCGCGCAACCCAGCCGCATGGAACGGATCGGCATCGGCGATGGTACGGGCTGCGGCCTCGTCTTCTGCGCGCAAGATGATCATGCCGCCGGTCGGAACGGTGCCGCCCTCCTCGAAGATGGGGCCCGCACCGAAAAGGTGGCCTTCACGCTCCAATGCGATTTGGTAGTCCAGATGGGCGGGCAATAGCGCTTGCATGCCGGGACCGCGTGCCGGCCGGGTGGTGACCACCCAAAGCGAGCGGCGCAGCATGGTGGCGTATAGCTCTTCCGGTGTTTTCGCGGTCATCCCTGCCTCGTGAATATAGCAAGAGCGGTGGATGCGCGGCAGCATTGCCGCCGCGCATGCTTTTTGGGTTCAACGCTTTTCAACGCCCGCCGCAGCGATCACTTCGGTCCAGACGCCGATCTGACGTTCGATCAATGCCTGAAGCTCGGCCCCCGTCGATCCGGTCGGGTTCGCGCCCAGAGCCGAAATACTTTCCTGCACGGCAGGCTGTGCCAGCGCGCCAGAGATCGACTCGCTCAAGATCGCTGCAACATCGTCAGGCAGACCAGCAGGCGTGCCAAGCGCAGTCCAGGAAATGACGTCAAAGCCCGGTGCGACCGTTTCGGCCAGCGTGGGGACATCCGGCGCGTCGGGCCAACGCGTCCCCGAGGTCACGGCCAGAACATCGAAGACGCCCGCATCGGCCTGACCTCGGATCACGGTGCCTGCGTCGATGATCAGATCGACCTCGCCGCCCATCAGCGCCGTGCTGGCGGCAGCACCGCCCTGATAAGGCACATGAATGAACTCCACTCCCGTCTGAAGGCCCAGAAGCTCGCCGGTCAGGTGTTGGGTTGAACCGACGCCGGAATGACCGATGACGATCCCACCGGGATCGGCCAGCGCCGCTTCGATGAGGGCGTTGATCGAGTCGTATTCGCCCGCGCGTGCTGCAACGAAGAACGGGAACTGCCCGACTGTCGAAAGGAAGGTGAAATCATTCACCGAGTCATAAGGCAGCTGATTGTAGAGCGCCGCCGCCACGGCATGTCCGCCGACCAGCAGTTGCATGGTGTAGCCATCGGCGGCTTCGCCCGCGACATAGCCCGAGGCCACGGTGCCACCCGCGCCGGGGCGCGATTCAACGACGACGGGCTCGCCCAGATCGGCCGAGATCGCCTCCGCCATGATGCGCGATACGACATCGGCGTTGCCGCCTGCGCCAAAGCCGTGAACGATCCGCATTGCGCGATCGGGGAATTCTTGCGCGAAGGATGGCGCCGCAAGTGCCAATGTGAGCGGTAGAGCGACGAGTATTGTCTTGATCATGGTCTTCCTCCCAATGTTTTTCCATCGTCCAGTCTTGTAAGGCCTAGGACCTCCCATTGGCCTTGTTCGCGCCATTTGCGGACGCGGCTTTGTCCGGTCAGGATGATACTGCCCGGACGGTCTTTCGCCGGGCAGTCATGCTCGACCAAATTGCATAAGCGATCAGCGCCACCGAACAGGCGACGAGGATCGCGCTGATGGGGCGGGTGACGAAGATGGTGAAATCGCCGCGATAGATCAGCATGGCGCGGCGGAAATTATCCTCGAGCAGCGGGCCGAGGACAAAGCCCAGAAGCACCGGAGCGGGTTCGAACCGATAGTTCTTCATCAGGTAACCCAGAACCCCGAAGGCCAGCGTCAGCACGACATCAGTGACGCTGGTGCGATGCGAATAGACGCCAACGCAAATCATCACGATGATAACCGGATAAAGTTTTTGATACGGGATGCGCAGCAAAAGCACCCATAGCCGGATCAGGGGAATGTTGATCATCAGCAAGATGATGTTGCCGACCAGGAAGCTGGCGATGACACCCCAGAACAGTTCGGGTTGATCAGTCATCAGGCGGGGTCCGGGGACGATCCCGTTCAAGATCAACGCACCGATGATCAGCGCCATGACCGCATCGCCGGGAATGCCGAGCGTCAGGGTCGGGATGAAACCTGTCTGTGCGGCGGCATTATTGGCGGATTCCGGCGCGGCAAGGCCGGGCAGATGCCCCTTGCCGAACTTGTCCGGCGTCCGCGAGAAACGCCGTTCCAACGCATAGGCCATGAAAGACGCGATCGCCGCCCCCGTGCCGGGGAGAGCGCCAAAGAAGCTACCCACGCTGGAGCCGCGCAGGATCGGAAAGGCGAGGGTCCGCGCCTCGGCCCGTGTGGGAAGCACATCGCGCATCCTCAGCGCCAAGGCAGGGCCGGGCGGCGTGCGCGTGGCGGCATTGCGGATGATCTCGCTGACACCGAACAGGCCCATGGCCAGCGACACAAGGCTGATGCCATCGGCCAGTTCCGGCACCGCGACGAAACGGTAATAGCCTGTCGTCTGATCGGCACCCACAAGCCCAAGCGCGATGCCCAACACAACCATCGCGAATGACCGGATCTGCGAGCCGGTCCCGATGAGCGAGGCGGCCAACAGGCCAAGGATCACCAGCATCGCGTATTCCGGCGCACCGAAGCGCAGCGCGATCAGCGTCATCGGGATCGCGGCCAAAACCAGAATGGCGACGCCCACCATGCCCCCCACGAAAGAAGAGAACGCCGCCACGAACAGCGCAAGCCCCGCGCGGTTGTTCTGCGCCAACGGATAGCCCTCGAGGCAGGTGACAACCGAGGAGGGCGTGCCGGGCAGGTTCAACAAGATCGATGCGATCGAGCCGCCGTATTGCGAGCCGTAATAGATCCCCGCCAGCATGATCATCGAGGTGGTGGCATCGAGGTAGAAGGTCACAGGCAGCAAAAGTGAGATTGCCGTGATCGCCCCGATCCCCGGAAGTACGCCGATCAACTGCCCGATGAATACACCGATAAAGGCATAGACCAGCACATGTGGCTGCATCACGACATTCAGACCAAGGAAGAGCTGGTCGATCATCGCTACCTCCAGAACGCCGGGATCGGCAATTCGAGGGCCACGAGAAACAACAGCCAGCCGCCAAGTGTTGCGAGCGATGCATAGATCAGCACGTTGAGCGGGCGCGCCTCGTCATCGGCGAACATCGAGATGGCAACGGCAAGAAACATGGACGGCACAAGGCCCACGCGATCGACAAGCGCCGCGAAAATCAAGATCGCGGCCGAGATGAAAGCCAGTCCACGCCAATGCATCGTGCCGTCACGCGGCAGGCGCGCGGCCATGATATCCGCCATGATGATGGCGACAGCGAGGGCGCAGATCAAAAGCCCGATGATACGCGGGATAAAGCCGGGCCCCATCTGGGTCAGGCGGCCCACCGGATAATCCCACGCCACCGCCAGCATGATCAGCCCGATGACCAAAAGCACGCCGCCACTCAGGGCGCGCCGCAAGATGGATGGTCGGTCTTGGTCTATGTCCTGCATGATCGCCCCTCCTTTCTCGCGCGGCTGTTTCTGGCCCGGTGTGTCGCGTGGTGCCTCAAGGCAGCTCCATTGCCATGGGCGCCGTGATGCCCAACCTGCCTGCCATGACGGCCAGACGGTCGAGCGTGCCTTTCGCAATCGGGATGCCGGCGCTTTGGCGTTCGGCCGCAAGGCGAAAGCCCCGCTCGCCCGGCATGAGGATTTCATTTGTGTCGGGCGCTTTCGGCAAGGCCTTGAGCCCTGCGGCCAATTCCGCGATCTGCGCGACAAATATGTCGGGATCGGTAAAGGCGTCGATCCGGATCGCCAGCGCCACCCCGTTCATCGCCCCCTTGCCCCCTGACAAGACGCCCGAGATGGCGGGGTTGGAAATCAGCACACTGGCCAACACCTCGATCATCAGCGACAGGCCCGAACCCTTTGCCCCGCCAAGCGGGGTCAGGGTGGCGACCTTGGCCGGATCGGTGGCGGGCTGGCCCGACGTATCGATGGCCCATCCTTCCGGGATGGCGCTGCCGGTGTCACGGGCGTGCATGATCTTGCCCAGCGCCACGGTCGATGTGGACATATCCAGCAACAAGGGGCGTTCCCGGCCCGGAACGGCAATCGAAATCGGGTTGGTCGACACCCCCGCGACCCGCGCGCCGTGATAGGCCATAAGCGGGCCGGATGCCGTCATCACGATCCCCAGATAGCCGCGCTCGGCGGCGCGCAAGGCGAAATACCCGACCGCGCCGGCATGGGTGATATTGCGCGCCGAACACCAGCCGATCCCAAGACGCCCGGCGATCTCGATCGCCTCATCCATCGCCATCACCATGGCCGAGGGGCCGGGCGCATGTGCAGCCTCGAGTACGGCGACGGCCCCTTGCTGCGAGATGACTGTCGGTGTGGCCACGGAGTCAATCAGCCCTTGCGCGACCATCTCGCCGTAACGCGGGATGCGCAGGACACCATGCGATTCCGCACCCCGCTCATTCGCCCAAACAAGAATGTCCGCCGTGCGTTCCGCGTGACCCGAGGTGTAACCCGCCCCGCGCAGCAAGGCGGCTGCATATTCCCTCAGGTCGTCTGGGCGAAACCGGATCATGCGCTATCGCTCAATGGGGTGGGAAAGAATTTCTTCAGCCATGCCGAGATCAGCGCGCGGGTATGCGGCGCATCCTCGTCGGACAGGGGGAAATGGGACACGCCGGTCGGGATCATCAACTCCGCATTGGCGCCGGCCTTTTGGAACAGGCTGATGGATTGCTCCATCGGCGTGATCACATCGCCAGCCGTGTGGAACAGCAACAGCGGGCGAGGCGCGATATCGGCGACAACATCTTCTGCGCGGAAATGATACATGCTGATCGCGGTCTCGACCGGGACTTCGAACTGGGCATGCGGCGACAGGTTCTTGCGCAGCTCTTCGGGGATGGGCACGACATCGAAGCGTGACACCCACATGCTTTCGCCCGTTTCGGCCCGGTGGCGGCGACCTTCTTCCAGAATGCCGGTGAATTTCGCCCAAGCCTCGGGCGTGGGGTGCTGGCCGCGGAATTTGCGCTCGCCATCGCCCCAGCCGCAGAGCGACAGGACACAGGCCACCCGGAGATCGACGCCGCCGGTAAAGATCGCAACCGCCGCGCCGAAACTGTGGCCGGTCACGCCGATACAGTCGGGGTCCACCTCCTCGCGCTGGGCGATGAAGGTCAGCGCGTTGCGCGTATCGGCGACTTGGTCGAAACAGCGCACCTCGCCCCGCGCGCCTTCGGACTGGCCGCAGCCGCGGAAATCGATGCGAAAGACGCAATATCCGAATTCCTCCAACATCCGCGCGACAAGCTCGACATGAGACTTGTCCTTGGTCCCCACAAAACCGTGCAGCACGATGAAGGTCGGCAGGCGCTGGCCGGGTTTGCGGCTGTCTGGCACATGCAGCACACCGGACAGTTTCAAACCGTCGGACATGAAAGACAGCGGGTGTTCCATGGGTCGTTGCCTTGTCATCGGATGGCGGTCGCGCCTAGCTGCGACCCCACCGGCTGGAGAACTCTGCGAAACTGGACAGATGACCGCGCAGAAAGGTTTCGGTCTCGGGATGTGTGATGGTGCCCGCCACGACATCGACCTTGCCCTTGGCGCCCGTGATCTGGATTTCGGGTTTGGCCATGATGAGCATGTCTTGGCTGTGCAACGTCTGGCGCAGGCTTTCATGGACCCGCGCGCCACCCAACAGGCCGGGCGAGACGCTCCAGATCGCGACAGCTTTGCGGGCCAACGGGTTGGGGTCCACGCGCGACAGCCAGTCGATGGCGTTCTTGAGGGCGCCGGGGATGGACCAGTTGTATTCCGGGGTGACGATCAGCACCGCATCCATCGCCGTGACCGCGTCCACCAAGGCCGCCACGCTGTCGGGCATGCCTTCGTCCAGCACATCTTGGTTGAACAGCGGCAGATTGCCCGGACCCGGCAAGATCACGGCCTCCATGCCCGTAGGGGCAAGCCCCGACACCGCACGCCCGACCGCGCGCGACAGCGAGGCGCGGCGCAATGACCCTTCAAGAATACCGAGCCGTATCACGGAACTATCCTTCCTCGACGCGCTCATGCTGCAGGTGCCGCCCATGGGAAGTGATGCTCGCGCCACGGGAGCGGCGCAGGTTCGCCCCAGACATTCATCACGCGGACATTGTCGGGACGTTTCAGCGCGGTGATCACATTGGGCACATACCGGTCGTCATCATTGATCAGCGCCATATTGCCCGCGCATTCGACCATCGCGCCGCAGGCATCGATGTAATAGGCGAATGTGTTGTCGCCGGGCCGGTGCCGACCCGGCCCCCAGATGAAGTTCTTCTCGACCGTATCGAGCAGATCACCAAGCCGGCAGTAGTCGGAGAACTCGGCCACTTCCCACGAATAATGGTGCAGCCCCGTATCGCCACGAACGATCCCGAGAATGTGGTGTAGCCGGTTTGCGCCGCGCATCCAGCTAAGCCCATCATCGACCATCCGCTCGGACAGGCGCATGCCCATGATCGCCTCCATCTGGGCGCGGGTCTCGGCGGGTTCGGGCGAGGTGATATTCACATGATCGATGCGCAGGGGTGCCATGCCCGTGGTCGCGTAACGGTTGCCATAGATCTCGGTTGCGACCGGCGCGTGCAGCTCGAATGTATGGCCTTGCGGGGTGACGAAGCGCATGCCTGCATCGCAGCAATCAAGGCTCGGCTCCTCGGATATCAGCCGGCATCCTGCAGCGGCAACGCGCGCGGCGGCCACGGCCACTGCCGCGTTTGACACTGCCTCGAAGCCAAGCGAGCGGATCGCATTCTCGGGCGCCTCATGCAGCACCAACTCGGCCATGCGCCCATTGGAGGATAGCCAGACCGTTCCAGCCTGCTGGCGTGTCACGCGCAATCCGAGGATGTCGCAAGATTCGCGCACCATCGCATCAACGTCCACGACGTTGAGCTGAACATGTCCTACGGAATTCACCAGATAGTGCATACCGTCCCTCGTTTCGTCTGTGTCCATCAGGTGCTAGCACGCGGTTTCAAAAACCTCAAACATTTTCGAAAATATGAAATTAGTGGAAAAAATATCAGCAAGGTCGCGTCGGGTGCTTTCGGCGTCGCGGGCGCATCATTCCTCGGCTGCGACGGTATTCGACAGCACGCCTATGCCCGCGATCTCGACCTCGACCACATCCCCTGGCCGCAGGAATTCCGGCGGCTGCCGCGTCGTGCCGAAGCCGGTGCAGGTGCCCGTGACGATCACATCCCCCGGCACCAAAGGTGCAAAAGTCGAGATGTAGGAAATCAGGTATGGGATATCGAAAATCATGCGCGAGGTGTCGGTGCGCTGTTTCTCGACCCCGTTCACGCGCGTCACCATCGACACACCCGACTGCGCGATCGGCAGATCATCTGCTGCGACCATCCACGGCCCGAAGGCACCCGTGCCGGTGAAGTTCTTGCCCGGTGTGAATTGATGCGAGTGCTTTTGCCAATCGCGCACGCTCCCGTCATTATAGATCGAATATCCCGCCACATGGCGCATGGCCTGCGGTTCCGAGATATGACGCCCCCCCTTGCCGATGATCACGGCAAGCTCACCCTCGAAATCCAGCTTTTGCGAGGATCGCGGCTGGATCAGCGCTGCGCCATGGGCGATCTGCGAGCATGGCAAGCGCAGGAAAAGCACAGGATAGGGCGGTGCCTTGTCCGGGTCGGGTGGCCCATCCCAATAATTCACGGCCGCCATGACGATCTTGTCGGGATTGGGGATTACCGGGGCCAATGTCACCGCGTCGAACCGCAAGGAAGGTGCCGCTGTATGTCGCAACAGATCCGTTGGCATGCCCGCGGCGATAAAGGATTTCAGATCTGGAAATCGGCCGACCGCGGGATGGCCCAGATCATAGATAATCCCGTCCGCCACGGCACCCCAAGAAGACCGTTCATCATGGACGAAGGATATCAATCGCATGCATATCCCTTTTTTCGAAAATAATCGAATCATTGAAACACTGGACGAGAATGGCCTTTCTGGATAAATCTGTCCAACCGGGAGTAGATAGGATATTCGAAAATCCACGGTGCAACTGCACCTGGCGATGAATGATGGAATAACCATTGACTGCAGGCATGATCAATCAAGCGGCTGGCCAGACGATGAAATCTGACGCTTCCGGGTCACGCGATGTGCTGACCCGTCTGCGCACGGATATCGTCAGCAGCGTGTTCGAGCCGGAAACCCGGTTGAAATTCGCGGATATGACAAAACGATATGACGTCGGGATCGGCACGCTGCGCGAGGCGCTTTCGCAGCTTTCCTCTGAAGGATTCGTGACGGTCGAGACAGGCAAGGGTTTCAAGGTCGCGCCGGTGTCGGCTGCGGAATTGGTCGAGATTACCGATCATTTCATCGCCTTCGAAAAGCGCGCGGTGCGCGAAGCGATCGCGCATGGCGATGAGGATTGGGAAACCAATATCGTTGCAGTGCATCACCGCCTCAGCTTGATCGAGGGGCTGCCTTGGGCGCGGCGGATGGAACGACATTCCGAATGGGTCGAACGGCATCGCGAATTCCACGAGGCCATTGTCGCCGCCTGTCCGGGGCGTTGGCTGTTCCGGTTGCGCTCGATCATGTTCGACCAGTTGGATCGCTACCGCTTCGTCACAAAACGGGCGCCCGAAGGTCTTGGCGGCCGCAAGTTCGAAGAGCATCGCGAAATCATGAATGCCACCCTTGCGCGTGACGCCGACCTTGCCTGTGCCTTGATCGAGCAGCACATCCGCGACACATCCGAGCGCGCGATCAAGCTGCTCTGAACATCACGCAAAGCGCCGGTGCGGCCTGCGGCCAAGGCCATAGGGACCGACTGGCCATGCGCAAGCGGTGGGCCGACGGCACCATAAGGCCCCGTGATGGGTTCTTAGCCTTGCGCGAAACCTTCCGGCAGCAATGCATCCGGCACGGCTTGATAGCACACGGGTCGCAAGAACCGCCGGATCGACAGGCTGCCGACCGAGGTTGCGCCGAAATTGGTCGAGGCGGGGTAGGGGCCGCCATGGACCATAGCATCGGCCACTTCCACTCCTGTAGGATAGCCATTCACGACGATCCGGCCTGCTTTGCGTTCAAGCGTCGGCATAAGGCGCTGGGCGATGCCTGTGTCGGCGTCATCCATATGCAAGGTGGCGGTCAACTGCCCGGCAAGGCTTTGTGCGATGGCGTGCATCTGGGCTTCGTCCGTCGCAGTGACGATCAGGCCAAGGGGGCCGAAAACCTCTTCGCCCAAGCTGTGATTGGCCAGCCAATCCGCGCCTGTGATCCGGTAAAGATGCGGTTTGGCCGCGCGGCGGTCGCAGACCTGGGTCAGAAGCGTCCGCACGCCGGATGATTGGGCTACCTGCGCCGCGCCCTTGACATAGGCCTCGGCGATGCCGTCGGTCAGCATGACCTGCGACCCGACCTCGGCCAGTGCCGCCAATGTGGCTTCGGCCAGCGCGTCGGCCTGATCGGCAAGGACAATGGCGATGCCGGGATTGGTGCAGAACTGGCCCGCGCCCATCGTTAGGCTGGCCGCCCACCCCTTGGCGATGGCAGCTCCGCGTGCCGACATCGCGGCGGGCAAAAGGAACATCGGGTTCACCGAACCCAGCTCGCCGAAAAACGGGATCGGTTCGGGCCGCGCGGCGCACAAATCGAACAGCGCCCGGCCCCCCGCCAGCGAGCCTGTAAAGCCCACTGCCCGGATCAGCGGATGCTGTACGAGCGCTTGCCCCACATCGCGCTCGCCACCTTGGATCAGCGAGAACACCCCCGCTGGCATACCACAGGCTTGCCGTGCGGCTTCGATGGCTTCGGCCATGATCTCGGATGTGCCGGGATGGGCGAAATGGCCCCGCACGACGACCGGGCATCCCGCCGCCAATGCCGCCGCAGTGTCGCCCCCCGCCGTCGAGAAGGCGAGCGGAAAGTTGGACGCGCCGAACACCGCCACCGGGCCGATGGGCCGCTGGATCATTTTCAGATCTGGGCGGGGAAGGGGTTGGCGGTCGGGCAGGGCCGGATCATGGCGCAGGTCGAGATGGTCGCCCTTTTCGATATGCTGCGCGAAAAAGCGCAACTGCCCCGTGGTGCGCCCGCGTTCGCCGATCAATCGCCCATCGGGCAGGCCGCTTTCCTGACCGCCGATGGCGGTGATCGCGTCGGCGCGCGCCTCGATCTCATCGGCGATGGCATTGAGAAACGCGGCGCGCGCGGCGCGCGTGGTCCAACCATAAACGGCAAAGGCGTCTTCCGCCGCTCTCACGGCTTGATCGACAAGCGCGGGCGTGCCGACCGAAAAGCGATGCGCCGGGCCATGTGCGGGATCGGAGGCAAAGCTGTCTTGGGTCGTTACCCATTCGCCCGCAATCAGATGCGCGCCCCTTGGTTGCCAGTTCATGCAGCACTTTCCTTTTCGCTATCCCAATGGGTGACCATGGCGCAGGCAATGTCAAAGGCCGCGCGCGTCGCCCCCAGATCGGCCACACCTTGCCCGGCGATGTCAAAGGCGGTGCCATGCGCGGGTGTCGATACCGGCACGGGCAGCCCGCCCTGAACCGTCACGCCCCGATCGAAGCCCAAAAGCTTGAGCGCGATCTGCCCTTGGTCGTGATACATCGTCACCACGGCGTCGATCTCGCGGCGGACGGCCTTGAGAAACACGGTGTCCGATGGCCAAGGGCCGCTGACCGACATTTGCCCCCGGGCCAGATCCTCGACCGCGGGGGTCAAAACGTCAATCTCTTCGCGTCCGAAATTGCCGCCGTCGCCGGCATGCGGGTTCAGCGCCGCCACCGCGATGCGGGGCCTGTCGATGCCTGACCGGCGCAGCGTGCGATGGATCAGATGCGTCGCCTCGGCCACCCGTTCGCCGGTGATCGTGTCGGCCACGTCGCGCAGCGCGATATGGCTGGTTACGCGGCTTGTCCACATCCCGTCGAGCGTGTTGAGTTCCGAGATATAGCCCGTCACTCCCAACCGCTCGGCCATGTAGTGCAATTCGTCATCATGGCCGATCCCCGCAAGATGCATGGAGGCCTTGTTGAAGGGGCCGAACACGATGGCGTCGATCACACCTTCTTGTGCAAGAAGAAGCGCCTCGTCGAGCGCGCGCAGGACCGAGCGGCCACCGGCCTCGCTTGTTTGGGCCAAGCGCACCTCATCGGGTGCGATGGTGGCAAGCGCGTGAAGCGCGCCGGTGCGCCCCACCCATCCCTTGCGCGCATCGAGCGGTTCAAGCGCCAATTCCACCCCTGCCACCGCCTGCCCTGCGGCAAAGACATGCGCATCGCCGATCAGCAAGATCTCGGCGGCCTCTGTCACGCCCTCGGCGGTGCAAAGCTTGGCGATCAGTTCGGGTCCGATCCCTGCAGGGTCGCCCGCCAAAATCCCGATACGCGGTTTTGTCGTGGTCATGTCAGTGTTCGTCCCTCTTGGTCCGGGCATCGGCATGGACCCGTGCGATATTTTCGATCGTGCTGCGCAGATGTGCGCGCATCGCCGTTGCGGTCGCCGCGCCATCACGCGCCATCAGCGCGGTGGCAATGCGGTCATGTTCGGCCTGGGTATTCTCGCGCCGGTCGATCTGGCGCGAGGACAAGAAGCGCGCCCGCCAGAGGCGCGCATTGTATTGGCGATGCGTCTCGGCCAAGGGCGTGTTTCGCGCTGCGGTCACGATCGCGCCATGAAACGCCATGTCTTGATGAAAGAAGGACAGCGTATCACCGCCATCGGCCTCCATGTTCCGTGCCAAGGCCGTGATATGCGCCAGTTCCTTGTCGGTGGCCACTGCGCAGGCCAATTCGCCCGCCAAGGCCTCGAGCCCACCGAGAACCGTGATATTGTCGCGCAGTGTGTCGAGCGAGGGGTTGGCGACGCGCGGCCGCCGCGTCGGGCCGTAATCGATCAGCCCCTCCATCTCGAGGAGGCGCAGTGCATCTTTCAGCGGTGTGCGGCTGATCCCCATCGCCTCGGACAGGTCGCGCTCGGGCACCGGCGTGCCGGGGGCGAGATGCTCGAGCAAGATCGCCTCGCGCAGCTTGTCGGCGGCCTCTTCAGCGAGGCTCCGGCGGGGCGCGATCTGGACATCTTCCAGCGCGGAAAGGATCGAACCTGCCGACATCAGCGCCCCCAATTCAGGGCAATGGGGTCAAGCGGGCGCAGCAATTCTAGCAGCATGGCGCGCGTGGCCGGCGCCAGCGGCGGGATCGGATGGCGGCAGAAATCCGAGGCGATGACCCCGCCCGCCATCATCGCCGCCTTGGCGGCGCGAAAGCCGCATTGGCGGTTTTCATGGTTCACCGCCGGCAGGATGCGGGCATAGGCCTTGGTTGCCGCGGCGCGATCACCCGTCGCCCAATGGGTCAGGATCGGCTTGATCAATTCGGGGATCATCGCGCTGGTCATGGTGCCGGTCGCGCCTGCATCGAGATCGGCCAAAAGGGTAATCGCCTCTTCGCCGTCAAACGGCCCCTCGATCGCATCGCCGCCCTCGGCCACCAGCGCGCGCAGCTTGGCCGCCGCACCGGCACATTCGATCTTGAACAGCTTTACCATCTCGATCTCGCGCGCCATGCGCACCAGTAGCGGCACGGGCAAATCGACGCCGGACAGCGGCGCATCTTGCACCATGATCGGCAGGCCGACATCGCCCACGCGTGCGAATTGTTCATAGGTCTGATCGGCCGTCCCGCGCATGGTGGCACCGTGATAGGGCGGCATCATCATCAAGATCGACGCGCCGCATTCTTTGGCGTGACGCGCACGCGCTACTGCTATCTCGGTCGAGAAATGGCTGATGGTCACGATCACCGGCAAGCGGCCCGCCATATGGTCAAGCGATGCTTCTGTCAGGCGGCGGCGTTCCTCGTCGGTCAGCAGGAATTGTTCCGAGAAATTGGCGAGGATGCAGATGCCGTCATTGCCCTGATCGACCATGCAATCGATCACGCGAGACATGCCGTCGTAGTCGACCGACCCGTCGGGGTGAAAGGGCGTGGGCGCGACAGGCCAGATGCCCGAATACTGCGTCATTCTATGATCTCGAAATTATGCAAGTGCTTGTCGGTGATGCTGATCCCAAGACCCGGTACATCATCGGCAAGATCTATATAGCCATCGACCGCGTCGGGATCGCCTTCGAAGATGTAATAGAACAGCTCGTTGCCGACCTCTACGTCAAAGACGGGGAAGTATTCGCTGATCGGGCAATTCACATTGGCCATGGTCAGGTGATAATTGTGCATCTGCCCTGCATGCGGGATCACCGGCACCTGAAATGCCTCGGCGATGGCGTTGATCTTTTGCGCCGCGGTGATGCCGCCTACGCGGTTGGTATCATATTGCATCACGCTGACCGCGCCGCGCCGTAGCAGATCGGCACAGCCGAGAACCGAGAATTCATGCTCCCCACCCGAGATCGGCACGATGTTCATGGCATTGAGTTCGACATAGCCCGCGACGTCATCGGCGATCACGGGTTCCTCCAGCCAGCGCGGCTCGTATTTCGCGAGCTTGGGCAGCATGCGCTTGGTGTAATCGAGGGTCCAGCCCATGTAACATTCCAGCATGATGTCGCGGTCCCAGCCGATGACTTCGCGCACCGCTTCAACCCGCTTCAGGTTTTCGCGCATGCCTGCCGCGCCATCCTTTGGCCCAAAGCCAAAGCGCGTCTTGAACCCTTGATAGCCTGCCTTGAGCGCGACCTCGGCCTCGCGCTGCATGGCGTCGATACTGTCGGCGTAAAGCTTTGAGTAATAGACCGGGATCTTTTCCTTGGTGCGCCCGCCGAGCAGCTTGAAGACCGGCTTGCCCGTCAGCTTGCCCATCAGATCCCAAATCGCCAGATCGATCGCGCTGATTGCGGTCATGCCGATGCCCTTGCGGCCCCAAGCATGGCTACGGCGATACATCTTTTCCCAGATATGAGCGTAATCGAACGGGTCTTCGCCGATCACAAGCGGCGCGAACCAATCATCAATCGCCTTTTTGACCACGGTGGGTGCCAAGGCCGCATTGCCGATGCCGATCGTGCCGTCATCCGTCTCCACCTCGCAGGTCAGCCATTGGTGAAACCGGAACGAGGCCATCGCATCCCCACGCGCCCAAAGCGCGTCCGAAGCATTGGTGCAGAAATTCCCCTGTGGCGGAACGGTCGGGCCGGTCCAGTTCCAGACACGGGTGCGGACAGAGCGGATCTTGGTCATTTGGTATTCACTCCTGAACGTGGCGCGGCCGGATCGGATCGAGTCCACACCGGCGCAAGCCCTTGAATTTGATTTGCCCTTGCCAGATGAATATGTCAATGGTATTTGGCATACCAAATTCAAACGACCGAATTGCCCGATCACAACATCAGGTGCGCGTGAACAGGTCGTCTGGATTGAAAACCAGGGAGGATAAGATGTTTTCAATTCGCACTATCAAGGCCGCCGCTTTCGCGGGACTTTTGGCATCGGTCGCGGCACCGGTCTCGGCGGAAACAATCATCGTTGCCGTTGGGGCAGCCCAAAACAGCCTTCAGGGCCAAAGCGCGCAGCGCTTTGCGACCGAGCTTCAGGCGAAGCTGGGCGATGCACATACTGTGGAATTCTACGCAGATGGCCAGCTTGGCGATGAGCGTGAGTTGATGCAAAAGCTGCGTCTCGGCACGGTTCACTTCACGCTGCTGTCGTCGATCATGACCAATGTCGCCGATGAATTCGCGCTGTTCGACCTGCCGTTCTTGGTGCAAGACCGCGCCCATATGGCGCGTATCGACGCCGAGATCGTGCAGACAAAGCTTGCGCCCTTGGCTGCCGCCGAGGGGCTTCAGGTCATCTCGACATGGGAAAACGGTTTCCGCCAGATCACCAACTCGGTGCGCCCGATCAATACCCCCGCCGATCTGGCCGGGTTGAAGATCCGCACCCCTTCGTCGGAATGGCGTGTGGCCATGTTCCAGGCCTATGGTGCGAACCCAACCGCGATGGCGTTTTCGGAACTGTTCGTGGCGTTGCAGACCGGCACGATGGATGGTCAGGAAAACCCGCTGACCAATATCGTAGGCGCCAATCTGCACGAGGTGCAGGGCTATCTCAGCCTGACGGGCCATGTCTATTCGCCCAGCTACCTGACCGCTGGCGTGACAAGCTGGAACGGGCTTCCCGATGATGTGCGCGCTGCCGCGACCGAGGTCGCCAGCGAGGTGCAGGGTTGGGCTTTTGGTCAGGGCGACAGCGCCGATCAAACCCTGCTTGACCGCGTCATCGCTGCAGGCGTCGCGGTGAACGAGGCCGACAAGGCCGCCTTTGTCGAAGCGTCCGCGCCGATCTACGCGATGTTCGCCGAGCGTGTCGAAGGTGGCGCCGAACTGGTTGCCGCAGCGCAGGCCTTGGCCGCGTCGAATTAAGCCGCGATCACCTTGCAAAAGCGCCGGCCGCATCATCGGCCGGCGCGATCCTTGGGGGAAATCCAAAATGTCGTTGTTGATCCGCTCAGTTGCGCGATCCGTGGAGGCCATGTGCCTGCTTTTGCTCGTCGTGCTGACCGCGACGGTCGTCTACTCGGCCACGATGCGATATCTTGGCGCCTCACCCAGCTGGTATGATGAAGTCGCCCAGATCCTGTTGGCGTGGCTGTCCTATTTCGCGGCGGTGCATGCGATGTTTCACCGCCAGCACATGGGCTTTGGTGGCCTTGTCATGGCCATGCCCAAACCCCTGCGGCTGTTTTTCGTGCTGTTCGCCGAAGCCGCCATCATCGCCTTTTTCGGCGTCGCCGTCTGGTATGGCTGGGCGATCTTGCCGATTGCCGCCTTCGACACGATGGTCAGCCTGCCTTGGGTGTCCTTGGGTGTCGTCCAATCCGTGATCCCCATCACCGGCGCGCTGATGATCTTTGCCTCGATCGGCACTTTTCCGAAAATTCTGCGCGAGGCGATCGACGGTATCGACCGCGACCACGCGGAGATCGCCGAAGCCATCGCCGCCGCCGAGGCGGATATGCGCACCGATGACCGCAAAGGGGCTGTCTGATGATCCTGTTCTTCACGGCGGCCAGCTTGATCGGTCTGATCTTGCTCAATGTTCCCATCGCGGTGTCGGTCGGCATCGTGGCTGTGGTTGGCTTTTTGCTGACCACCGGGCCGATGCAACTTTATGATGTCGCCATCGCGCTTTACACCGGCGCCACATCCTTTCCACTGATCGCGATCCCGCTGTTCATCTTGGCGGGTAGCCTGATGAACACCTCGGGCATCTCGGTTCGGTTGATCAACTTCGTCTCGGCGCTGATCGGTTTCGTCCGCGGCGGCCTTGGCATGGTCAATATCGGTGTCTCGATGGTTTTCGCAGAGATCTCGGGCTCGGCCGTGGCTGATGTGGCTGCGACCGGCACCGTGATGATCCCCGAGATGAAAAAGCGTGGCTATACCCGCACGATGGCCGCGGCCATCACCTCATCCTCGGCCTCGCTTGCGATCATCATTCCGCCTTCGATCCCGATGATCCTTTATGGCGCGATCGCCGAGACATCGGTTCTCAAGCTTTTCGTGGCAGGCATAATTCCGGGTGTTCTGGGCGGGTTCTTGTTGATGCTGGTGACCTATTTCCTTGCCGTGCGTTATGATCTGCCCCGTGAAGAGGCCTTTAATCTCTGCCGTTTGGCCAAAGCCTTCCGCGAAGCGGCTTGGGCGCTCACCATGCCGGTGATCATCTTGGGGGGCATCTTTTCGGGCATTGTCACTGCGACCGAAGGGGCCGCGTTGGCGGTTGTTGCGGCCTTGTTCGTGGGTGGCGTGATCTACCGCGACCTCAATATCACGCGGCTTCACCGCGCCATGCTGGACGGCATTTCGCAAACGGGTGTGGTGATGCTGCTCGTGGCGACCTCGGCCGCGCTGGGCCTGTTCTTGACCCAAGCACAGGTGCCCCAGCAACTGGCCGCCGCGATCACCGAATTCACCACCAACCCTTGGGTCGTTCTGGCGCTGTTGAACGTGCTGCTTTTGGTCTTGGGCATGTTCTTGCATGGGGCGGCGGCGATCATCCTTGTGGTGCCGATCGTGATGCCCTTGGTCACGGCAGTGGGCATCGATCCGGTACATTTCGGGATCATCGTGACCTTGAACCTTGCCATTGGGCAGCAAACCCCGCCCGTGGCGAGCGTGTTGATCACCGCATGCTCCATCGCCAAAGCCGGTATATGGGAGACGACCCGCACCAACCTGCCCTTTATCGGGGTGTTGGCCTTCATCTTGCTGCTGGTCACCTATGTGCCGCAGGTCAGCCTTGGGCTGGTCGGGCTGTTGGATTAAGGTTTAAACAATGCCGTGCCGTGGCGCTGTTGCCATGGCGCGGCGATCCGCATCTAGCGGGCTTTGATCGTTGCCTCGAAGCTCTCGAAGGCCGCGATGCTTTGCGGGCAGTTCATCAGCGCACGCGCGACATCGGGTGAGATGGTGAAGCAATCATGCCCGAGATCGGCGAGCGCCACCATCTGTTCGGGTGAGCGCAGTGAAGCGACAAGAACCGTACAGGGTTTTCCCGCCCCTGCGTTCATCCGCGCCATTGTCGCCAGATGATCCATGGCATCCATCCCCGCCTCGGCCATGCGGCCGAAATAGGGGGCGATGAAATCCGCCCCCAGCGCGCGGGCGACGAACATCTGCTTGGCGTCATAACACGCCGTCATCAAGATGCGCCCACCAAGGGATTTGATCGCCGGGGTCGCCCGGATCGCGGCCTCGACCAGCGGGATTTTGACGATGGTTTCGATCCCCGCAATGCGTCCTGCTTCGTAAAGCGCGCCCGCCCAATCGACATAACCCTCGACCGGGCCTGCGACCTGCGCATGCAATTCCATCGCCCCCAGATCGCGGGCATGGGCGGCCATCGCTTGCCAATCGATGCGCGCGTAATCAAGCCCCGCGCGCGCGGCCAAAAGGGGGTTGGTGGTGACCCCGTGAAACAGCCCCGTAGGCATCAGCTCGTCCCACGCCGCGCGGTCGGCTGTGTCGAGATAGAGTGTCATATCCGCTCATCCATCAGGGCTTGCGCCAATTCCGCCGCTGTCGGCGGGTTGCAGCCTTCCTTGGTACAGTTCAGGCAGGCTGCATAGATCCCGCGTTTGATCAGGTCTGCAAGCGCATCTTCGGGCAGTGCGGCGATCGCATCCTTGCCCAGTCGGTCTTTCTCCGCCAGCCCCGCGATCAATGTGGCCATCAACGTGTCGCCTGCCCCGATCGTGTCGATCAGCCCGGAAAACCGCGGGTTCGTCACGCGCACATGGTGCTGTGGGGTCCATGCCTCGGCCCCCTCGGGGCCTTTTGTCAGGGTGACGAGGGCCGCCGTGGTCTGGTTGCGCAAGGCCGCGATAGCCGCGTCTTGGGTCAAGTTGGGATAGAGCCATTCCAGATCC
This sequence comes from Roseicyclus sp., assembly GCF_965662675.1. Lineage (GTDB taxonomy): Bacteria > Pseudomonadota > Alphaproteobacteria > Rhodobacterales > Rhodobacteraceae > Roseicyclus. The sequence continues at coordinate 56,270 of NZ_CBFIIK010000006.1, forward strand.
TCGTCACTCAGCTTGACGATGGTCGCATGACCCAAAAGCCTTGTGATCCTTGCGCGGTAGCTGGCAGGATCACCGATCAGCGAGGGGCGCACATTAGGGTCGAGCGAGGTACAGATGCCCGCCCCTGCCGCGGCGATGAATGTGCCCTCCCAGATTTCCGCATCCGCACCGCCCGCCAGCGCGAGTGAGCCGATATGGAAATGCCGCGCCGTGGGGGGGATCGCGGCTTGCAACATCGGGGCCGTGACCATCCGTTCGGCGGTGCCTTCGCGCAAGAAGTGATATTGGGGTATACCATCCTTGAGCGTGACGATGGCCCGCGATGTCGGCGCTGCAAGCCGCGGCCCGGTGAGGGTTACGCCCTGGGCTTCGAGATGTGCCGCCAGCCGCACCCCGAAATCATCGGTCGAGATCGGCGTGACGTAATGTGTCATCACCCCTTGGCGGCCAAGCGCCACGGCCACGTTGTAGGGTGAGCCGCCGAGATTGTGGAAGAATCCGTCAGCCGTGGTCCCGCTTGTATCGGCGATACTGTCGATCAGGTTCTCGCCACCGATGATGATGGGGTATTCAGCTTGCGTTGGCATCGAGCTGGCGGGCTTTCGCGAAGATGGTGAAGACAAAGGTGCTGCCCATAGCCACGACGGCACCAAGGACAAGGAAGGGGACTGTGATCTGGTAGCCCAAGGCTACGAGCGGCACAATCATCGCCACGAACCCCGCCGCAAGCACCCATGTCAAGATCGGCTTGCCGCGAAACACCACATAGCCCGCGGCGATCACCAGAAGCGACAGAAGGGCCGCCGCGGTGATATTTGCGTTGGCGGCGGTCTGAAATGCCTCCAACTCGGCGGGCGACAACAAGCGCGCATTCTGACCGGGCGCCAATTGCGCACCCGCTGCGCGCATGGCTTCGGCGGCGTTATGCTCAAGTATCGCGATCTTGGCCCGCAGGAAAATCGCGCCCGGTGTCATGCAGGCAAGGAACGCCATCACCGCAGCGATCGCTGCCAACAATTTGCGCACGCTTTCGGGGTTCTTCGATTGGCGCACGATGTCGATGCCGACAGCGACCAGAATGATCATGCCGGTCACGACCATCTGCCAAAACGTGTCAAGCTGGGCCAGCGTCAGGCCGTTATTGATCAGCTTGAGCAAGATCACCCCCATGAAGGTGCCCCACAGCGACCCGCGCCCGCCGAAAAGCGAAGTGCCCCCGATGACCACGGCGGCGATGGCGTCAAGCTCCCACATCTGGCCGTAATCGGATTTGGCGTAAGGCGCGCGGCCCAGAAACAGCAGTGCGCCCAAGGCCGCGGTAAAGGAGCAAAACATATAGGTGATCAGCATGTAGCGCGCGGTGTTGATACCTGCTTGGCGCGCGCCCGGCTCGTTCGAGCCGATGGCATAGACCCAGCGCCCATAGCGCGTATTGGCGATGACGATCGTCAGAACGATGAAAAAGCCGATGAAGATCAGCATGGACATCTGGAAGGTACGGAAAAAATTGATCCAGTTGGCGTCGACAAAGCCGCCGATGTTGTGCCAAATCCCGGTCAATTCACCGTTGGTATAGGCCTCACGCAGCCCGGAGAACGGGTTGTAACGCCCGAAATAATCAAAGGTCGAGGGCAGTTCGGGGGTGGCCTGCGCGCCGGTCGTCAAATGGCCCGTGCCGCGCCAGATCGATAGCCCTGCCAAGGTCACGATAAAGGCCGGCATCCCGTAATAGGCGACAAGCGCGCCGTTGAAGGCCCCGACCGCCAGCCCGAGTGCCAAGCCCGTCAAAATCGCCAAAGAGGGGGGGAAGCCCCAAAAGCTGACGACATATCCCGTCAGCGCCGCGGTCATGCCCATCACCGAGCCGACCGACAGATCGATCCCCGCGGTGATGATAACCAAGGTCATGCCAGCGGCGATCACCCCGATGGCCGCGGAATTGTTGAGAATCGTCATCAGGTTCGACGGGTGGAAAAACGGCCGTCCCGTGGTCGCCAGTTCGATGGCGATGCCCAAGATCACGATAGCCAAGAACGCCCCCGACCAGTCGGCGCGGAAAAACTTCACAAGCGCGAGGACGATGCGATCTTGTAGCGAGGGCAGTGGCTGTGTTTGCGCTGCATGTGTCATCGGTTTTCCATCGACCAAATCTGAGGGCTAAAAAAAGGGCGCGCCAAAAGACGCGCCCTTTGACGTCGCTCGTATGACTTATTCGATGCCGACCATCGCGCTGTAAACAGCGGCGGTCGAGGGGGTCACGAGGAAAAAGCCCGTGTCGATACGGGGCGAAACCGCCTCGCCGCGCGCCGCGGCAGCAGCGGCACGGATGCCCTGATAGCCCATCTGATAAAGCATCTGAGCGGTATTGGCATGCACCCAACCTTCGCGCATCGCGACGATTGCGTCGCTGGCACCGTCAAAGCCCACAAGCTTCACATCACCCGCGCCGTAGCCCAGGTTGCGCAGCGCGGCGATGGCACCCATCGTGCCGCCATCCCATGCGTTGGCGACCATGGCGATGTCCTGACGGCTGTTGAGGATCGCCTCGACACCTTCTTGTGCCTCTTGGCTGTTCCACTCGGTCGGGACTTCGAGGATTTCGGAATTCGGACGCGCGGCGGTGAAGGCTTCGACAAAGCCGTTGCGCCGTTCTTGGCCGGTCGATTGCGCCTGGTTGCCGGTGACGTAGATGATCGGCTGACCATCTTCGATCAGGGTTGCGGCAACAGCGCCTTGCACCTTGGCCACGGCATAGTTGTCGGTCGCCACGAAGGAGGTGACATCGGCACCCGCAACGCCGGTATCGACGGCAACCACGGGAATACCCGCGGCCATCGCGTCATTGACGGCAGGTGCGATACCGGCGCTGTCAACAGGTGCCACGGCGATCGCTGCGGCGCCCTGCGCCACGAGATTTTCGAAGACTTCCAGCTGGCTCGACAGATCGCCCTGAAAGGCGGGGCCGACCGCGACAAGTGTGACGCCTTCGGCGGCGGCGGCATCTTCTGCGCCTTGGTTGATCATCATCCAGCCCGCGTTGGTCGCGGATTTGGTGATGTAGCCGATGACGTCTTGCGCATTGGCGGCAGAGCCGATCAGCAGTGCGGCCACAGCCACGCTGGCAAGTTTCAGATTCATTTTCACGTCGGTATCCTCCCAAAAATCGGCCGCGCCTCGAACGGGCAGGGGCACGCATGCCTAGAAAGACGCAGAATCGGCGGGGCTGTCAATACTTAAGTCAATCTGATTTAATTATTGACTTGGGCACCGCGATGATGCTCATCTGGGCGCCGATATGGATGCCTCGGGGAGGGATAAAGATGGCTGCCGAACGGAAAGTCATCCTCGAAACGCGTGGTTTGACAAAGCACTATGGCGGTGTGCAAGCGCTCAACGATGCCGATTTCAAGATGTATGCGGATGAGCATATCGCGATCGTCGGCGATAATGGCGCCGGCAAATCGACCTTCGTGCGCAATATCACCGGCGTCGAGCAGCCCACGGCGGGCGAGGTGTTGATCGACGGCCAGCCCGTGCGCTTCAAGGCACCCAATGACGCGCGCGCTCATGGGATCGAGACGGTCTATCAAAACCTTGCGCTGGCCGATCACCTGAACGTGCCCGAGAATATCTTTCTTGGCCGCGAAGAGGTCTATTTCGAGTTCGGCCCGCTCTCATGGCTCAAGAAAAAGGCGATGATCAAACGCGCCGACACGCTGTTGGCGGAAACCGGGATCAAGATCCCCGATGCAAGGCAACCCGTTGCGGGCATGTCGGGCGGTCAGCGCCAATGCGTTGCGATCAGCCGTGCGGCGGGTTGGGGCAGCAAGCTGATCATCATGGACGAACCGACCGCCGCGCTGGGTATTCAGGAAACCACCCGCGTCGAGAATATCATTCGCGGCCTGAAAACACGCGGTGTGCCTGTGATCATCGTGTCCCATAACCTGCGCCAAGTGTTCAATCTGGTCGATCGTATCGTGGTGTTCCGCCAAGGCCGGATCGCGGGCGTGCTGGATGCCAAGACCGCCAGCGGCAATGATGTCGTCGCCATGATCACCGGCGTCGATCAAGGCGTGCACAAGGATGCGAGTTATATCTGATGTTGATTGGGCTTGATCCTGTGCTTGGCCCTGAATTGCTGGCCGCTTTGCGCGCCATGGGGCATGGCGATGAAATCGCGATTGTCGACGGCAACTATCCCGCCGCGGCCCATGCGCATCGCCTGATCCGCGCCGATGGCTTGCCCGTCCCGCGTGTCTTGGCCGCCGTGCTTTCGGTTTTGCCGCTGGATGGCGATGTGCCTCACCCCGCATTGCGCAGTTGCGATCCCGCCCGACCTGATCGCCCCGATCCGGTCCATCGCGCGATGGATGAGATCTTGCAGAGCGCGCTGCATGATCCCGCACAGATCGCGGTGACGCATGGGCCGGTCTTTTATGATCGCGTCAAGCACTGCTATGCTGTTGTGGCGACCGGAGAACTGGCATTGTTTGCCAATGTCATTTTGCGAAAAGGTGTTGTTGAACCTCAAAGCAGTCATGAAACGACCCCGCGTTAAGGGCCAAGAGGCAAAAGGGCGATGCCGAAAGACAGACAAGGCCATGCGCGCATCAAGCGCCCTTACAACGAACGGCTTTTGCTTGAATTGATCCGGGCCAATGGCGCGATGAGTAAGGCCGATCTGACGCGCGCCTCGGGGTTGAGTGCGCAATCGGCCACCGTGATCGTCAACCGCCTTGTGGATGATGGCCTCTTGCGGGCCGGTGCCTCGGTCAAGGGCAAGATCGGCCAACCATCGACCCCTTACTCGCTCGACCCCGATGGTGTCTTGTCGATCGGCATCAAGGTCGGACGCCGCTCTCTCGAGGTGGCATGCATGGGGTTCGACTATGGCATCATGCAACAGCGCGTCCAACGCTACGATTTCCCGCATCTTCCGACGATCCGCCAAAGCGTGGTGCGCGATGTCACGCAATTGCTCGATGATCTGACGGTCGCGCAGCGCGCCCGCGTCGTCGGGATCGGCATCGCGTTACCCGACGAACTCGCGGCATGGGAGGCGACGGTGGGAGCCCCCGATGGCGCGATGGCCGATTGGGTCGCGGCCGATCTTGCACAGGAATTGGACGAGATCTTCGCGCTGCCGGTCACGTCGCTCAATGACGCCTCGGCCGCCTGTCTGGCCGAAATTGCCGTGGGCAACAGCCTTGGCCATGATTGCTTCGCCTATTTCTACGTCGGCACATTCATCGGTGGCGGCATCGCGATCGGCAACAAGCTTTATACCGGGCAAAAGAATCTTGCAGGCGCGATTGCCTCGATCCCCACGTCGGTTAGCGCAACGGGCAAGGCCGCGCAGCTGCTGGAGGGGGCCTCGCTGCACTATCTGGAACAAAGCGCCGAGGCGGCGGGTCTGGTTTCCGATATCTACTACAACAACCATGCCCGCGATGCGGCGGCGCAAGCGGTGTTTGACGATTGGCTGCGCGTGGCGGCCCCGCAAATCGCCTTTGCCGCCGTCACCGCGCAGGCCTTTCTTGACCCTGATGCGATCGTGATCGATAGCTCGTTGTCGCCTGATCTGACAGCCCAGCTTGTTGTGGCCGTCACCCGCGCCGCGCATGCCCATTACGACCATCGCGGCCTATCCGGCATCACCATCGTGCCGGGCGAGATTGGCCTTTCGGCGCGCGCCATCGGCTCGGGCATCGCGCCGATCTTGGCCGATTATGCCTTGGACGAGATCTAACGCGGTCAGTCCGCCGTCCAGCCGCCGTCGACCAATAGGCTGGTGCCCGTGATCAGCGCCGCCGCATCCGAGGCCAAGAAGACCACAGGCCCCATCACATCCTCGATCTCGCCCACCCGGCCAAGCTTGATCATGCTTTCGATCCATGCGCGGCGTTCGGGGATGGCCAAGGTCTGTTCGGCCAAGGGCGTGCGGATGAAGGTCGGGCAGATCGTGTTCACCCGAATACCATGACGGCCCCATTCGATCGCCATGGATTTGGTCATGCCTTCAAGCGCATGCTTGGTCGCACAATAGACCGCGCGGTCGATACCGCCCACATGGCCCATCTGGCTGGAAATATTGATCAGGCTGCCGGGCTTTTTGGCGGCGATCAGCCCTGCGGCCACGGCACGGGTCAGGAAATAGGCCGCTTTCACGTTCAGATCTGTGGCGGCGTCGTAATCGGCAATGCTTGTGGCCAGCGCGGGCGTGTGGCGAGCAAGCCCTGCGGAATTGACCAAAATGTCAAAGGGGCCGTTCGCGCGTACCGCCGTTTCGGTCGCCGCGATATCGGTGATGTCGAGCGCGAGGGGCGTGGCGCGCAACCCCTTGGCGGTCAGCTCTGTGGCCAGATCGGTGATCGGGTCCAACCGCCGCGCGACAAGTGTCACCTCCGCCCCAGCCTCGGCCAGCGCGACGGCGGCCCCAAGCCCGATGCCGGAACTCGCCCCGCTCACCAATGCGCGGCGACCATTCAGCTGGAAAGACGGGGTCGTCGGCAGGGTCATTCCGCCGCCTCGCCATAAGGCACATTGCCCCCGCCATAGCGGCGCACGCGGATGTTGCACTGCTCGGCGTGGCCGACAAAGCCCTCGAGCATGCACAGCCGCGATCCGTATGCGCCGATCATCGCCGCCGCTGCATCGGTGGTCACGCGCTGGTAGCTGTGGGTTTTCAGGAACTTGCCCACCCATAGCCCGCCGGTGTAGCGCCCGGCCTTTTTGGTGGGCAGCGTGTGGTTCGTGCCGATCACCTTGTCGCCATTGGCCACATTGGTGCGGGCCCCGAGGAACAGCGCGCCGTAGCTGTGCATGTTTTCCAGATACCAGTCATCGCGGTCGGTCATGACCTGCACATGCTCATAGGCCATGTCGTTGGCCACGGCGAGCATCTCCTCATGCGTGTCGCACAAGATCACATCGCCATAGTCGCGCCAGCTGATCGCGGCGGTTTCCGCCGTGGGCAGGATCGTCAGAAGCCGGTCGATTTCGGCCAGTGTGCCCTCGGCCAGCTTGCGCGAATTGGTGATGAGGCACGCAGGCGAGTTATAGCCATGCTCGGCCTGACCAAGCAGGTCTGTGGCGCAAAGCTCGGCATCGACGGTGTCATCGGCGATCACCATGGTCTCGGTCGGGCCGGCGAAGAGGTCGATGCCCACGCGGCCGTAGAGCTGACGCTTGGCTTCCGCCACAAAGGCATTGCCGGGGCCGACAAGCATGTGGACAGGCTCGATCGTTTCGGTGCCAAGGGCCATCGCGCCCACGGCCTGAATGCCGCCCAAGACATAGATCTCATGCGCGCCGCCCAAATGCATGGCGGCGACGATGGCGGGGTGGGGCGCGCCCTTGACCGGCGGGGCGGAGGCGATGATGCGCGGCACGCCTGCGACAGACGCCGTCAAGACCGACATATGGGCGCTTGCCACCATCGGGAACTTGCCGCCCGGCACATAGCAGCCGACCGATTGCACGGGGATGTTGCGGTGCCCCAAGATCACGCCGGGCAGAGTTTCGACCTCGATATCTTGCATGCTGGCGCGCTGCGCCTCGGCGAAGCGGCGGATCTGGGTTTGGGCGAAGCGGATATCGTCCATGTCGCGCGCGCTGACCTTTTGCATCGCGGCTTCGATTTCAGAGGGCGACAGGCGGAAGCTGGCGGGCGCGTAGCCGTCGAACCTCTCGGCCAGATCGCGCACAGCCCCATCCCCACGCGCTTCGATATCGGCCAAGATGCCCTCGACACTCGCGCGCACGCGGGCGTCATCCTCGGCCCGCTCCGCCTCGGGCTTGCCACGCTTGAGATGGGTGATGGTCATCTTGACTTATCCCTGAATTATCAAGGCGCGCCCAAACGCGCGCCCGTCTTTGTATCGAACAGGTGGCATATATCGCGTGGGATACGCGCGGCGAAGGGGGCGCCGATCTCGGCCCGGAAATCCTTGGGTGCCTTGATCGCCACCAGCGCGCCTGCCGCCTTGAGCGTGACCAGGGTCGCGTCGCCCAGCAATTCCAGGGCATAGATCGGGGCCGCGATTTCACCAACGCCATCGGCGGCGGGCATCGCATCCTCGGCGCGAAAGCCCAGCGTCACCGGGCCGTCGGGGCCGTTCAGCCCGTCGATGCGAACATTCTGGCCCGTGAACACACCGCCGCGGATCTCGCCCGCCATCAGGTTCATGGCCGGCGAGCCGATGAAGCCCGCGACAAAGGTATTGGCGGGGGTGTCGTAGATGTCGGTGGGGGTGCCGACCTGCTGGACCACGCCCTTGTTCATGACCACGACCCGGTCGGCCAGCGTCATCGCCTCGATCTGGTCATGGGTGACGTAGATCGTCGTGACCTTGAGTTCATGGCTGAGGTTCTTGATCTGCGCCCGGGTCGACACGCGCAGCTTGGCGTCGAGGTTCGAGAGCGGTTCATCCATCAAAAAGACATTGGGTTCGCGCACGATAGCGCGGGCAAGGGCGACGCGCTGGCGTTGCCCGCCGGACAGCTCGGCCGGGCGGCGGTGCAGGAAATCGTCCAGCTCGACCATCGCGGCGGCGCGGCGCACGCGCGCATCATGTTCCGCCTCGGGCAGGCCACGCACCTTGAGCGGAAAGCGGATGTTCTCATACACATTCATGTTGGGGTAGAGCGCATAGCTTTGGAACACCATGGCGATGTCGCGATCCTTGGGGTCGAGGTCATTGACCCGCTTGCCGTCGATGACGATATCGCCCGCGGTCACGTCCTCCAACCCGGCGATCATACGCATCGTCGTGGTCTTGCCGCAGCCCGATGGCCCCAACAGCACCAGAAATTCCTGATCCGCGATCGTCAGGTTGAAGTTTTCCACGCCGACGAAGGAGCCCCATAGTTTCGAGATATTGCGGAGCTGGATTTCGGCCATGCCTACACCCCCTCCCCGGGGCTGAAACTTGCATACGTTTTCATAACGCTAATTCGAAGACATAATTTCCTGCAAGCTCTATTTTTCAAGATAAATATTATTCGGGCTTGGCGTTGAAAATTCTTGCCTCTCCGGGTGTTCCTGCATCAAAATTGACAACGTATGCAAAACGTGGCGATTCGTGATCGGCGCGGTCTTGCATCCGCAATAACGTCAGGCGGGGATCCCAACGTCGGGTGGACATCGCCAAGAAACGACAACGACATCACAGGGAGTTCTGTCGTGAT